>NZ_CBFFRJ010000015.1:0-56019 GCF_965644225.1 Phytobacter sp. V91
GTGCGGGCATCGTGAAAAATCTATGGCAAAGAAAGCCTTATGTTCTCATAACTGACGATTAAATCGCACCTTCCTTAAAAGCGGCGCATCCACCCACCCGCCCTCTATAAAAGGGTCAGGCGATTGTGCAGCTGAAGTACAGCCCACCGAGAACATAAAAAGCACACCTGCATATTTGGTTATTTTCCTCATAGCATCCCCTGCATTGATTTTTTAGTTTCCATGAAACAAAAAAAACCTGAACCCCATCTAACTGGGGTTCAGGTTTTGCCTGCGTAAATCGCAGTCACAATCCGTTTTGAGGAAAATAAAGCATCATTAGGTCGAGGTAAAAACCTTTATTATAAAAAGAGTTGTTTATGTGATAGCTAACACACTTCATCACTACAAACTAAATAGAATTGCATTTATTCTCTCAT
The DNA here is from genome assembly GCF_965644225.1 of Phytobacter sp. V91. Lineage (NCBI taxonomy): Bacteria > Pseudomonadati > Pseudomonadota > Gammaproteobacteria > Enterobacterales > Enterobacteriaceae > Phytobacter > Phytobacter sp. V91. Next base: position 420 of record NZ_CBFFRJ010000015.1, read on the forward strand.
GCAAGAGAAAATATTACTGAGGGTTATATAAAACGTTATTTAATAGCATCCAGTTAAATGAATTATTAATACGTCTTGTATATTTAGATTAAATAGCAGGCGGTTTTCGATAGACAATAAAAAAGGGGCTGGCACATAGCCAACCCCTTGTTTTTACACAATAACTCTGGATGTCGCGAAAGCGAATCTTAGTTAAGACGCTTTCTGTCGACCCTATTGATAAACCTAGTATTTTTATATAAAACAACTAGTTATGTGTATCCTTAGTGCATCTGAGTGCTGTCAAATACATGCTGCGTGGTCAGAGTGTGGACACTAAATCAAGCTATCAACGTTTCGATCCCTTCGTTCATTTCCATACCGGATAGAGATAAATTTTGCAGTTTTATCTATTTCAGGAAAAAGAGCGCTCTCATGTATACCTAGTAATTGTAAGTGGTCTCTGATTTCAGCTTTATCATCTTCATGAATCCAGACACGCTCACTCTTAACATTAGGCTCACGTCCTTTTCCTAATCGTCCACGAGAACCAAAAAGCATGAACGCACCTGATTGTGCGATTATTCGCTTATTGGACATTTTAGGTTTGACATAAACAGGTAAAACTAGATCACTAGCCTTGATAATATTTAGAAAATTTGGCTTTTCGAAACCTACATAAAATGCGAGAAGCTTAACTGCCTGTTGCTCATTAAATTCCTCTATTGTCTTGGTTAAGGCAACAGCTTTAAATAGTTCATTTTTTTGCGTAACCTTAAGATTTGCTAGATTTGCCATACAACTGACCCGGTCACTATCATAATAGCGTTGTCTATCACGAGGAATGAATAACGATTGTAAACCTCCATGTTGATTTTCAGACTCTGGACTTGGCTCTGTGGCAAACCATAAGGCAACGAGAGGGTTCGTTGTTACGTCTACTAAGCGAGTGGGTAAGCCAAAATGTTGCATCCTTACGAGCTTATCAAACATCGACTTATCGAATTCGAATTCTTGTGGATGAATAGAGATAATGTCTCTTACAGCAAGATCCTCACTATTGAATATACCTTCATCCTCTCTAAATAGCTTCGGCTGCATTGGCCACCCATAATAACGCTGACCTCTAAATGCAGTGGGCTTAGAGCCATCTTTTCTAAGTTCAACAATATATTTTATAAAATCTGAAACTGATTCAATTCTTATGGAAGGTAGCTTGAGTTTAGTGTACATACTATTTTCCTTGTACTTGAAAATTCGCAATAGGGTTTAGCACTGCGGCTTCCTCTAAGTGATCAGGAGCGAAATGCGCATAACGCATAGTTTCTCTAATATTTGAATGTCCCAAAATTTTTTGCAGAACAAGAATGTTACCGCCATTCATCATAAAGTGAGCGGCAAACGTGTGCCGTAATACGTGGGTTTTCTGCCCTTCGCTCAGCACGATATCTGTCAGCCGGAACATCTTTTTGAACTCCTGATAGCAGGGTCGGAACATTCTCCCCTGCAAAGGTGAAAGTTCGTCGTAAAGCCATTGGGGTATAGGCACTGTCCTGTTTTTTTTGCCTTTCGTTTTGGTAAACGTCAGCTTATGGGGTGAAAGCTGCGAACGGGTTAACCGCTCTGCCTCACTCCATCGTGCACCGGTCGCCAGGCAAACTTTCACTATGGTGGTGAGGTGTTCTTTCCCGTACTGCTCGCAGGCTTTGAACAGCTGCACTATTTGCTGCGGCGTCAGCCAGGACATTTCTTTTTCTGCTTCTTTGAAGACGCGAACACCGTCTAAGGGGTTCGGGAGATTCCACTCTCCCAGGCGCTTCAGCTCATTGAAAACTGCCGCCAGATACTGCTGTTCACGGTTAACCGTTATCGGCTTCGCTATCCAGTCAGCCGGGTCTTTGTGATACCCGTTATCGATCTCACCACGCAGGCGTTTATCACGATAATGTGCCCAGTCTTTTGCGGTCAGATGCGAAGCGATAGGATCGCCCAGGCCATTACAGATAATGTGAAGTTTCGCGAGACGAGATTTATATGCAACAAGCGCCTGCCCGTGGAGGTTATGCCAAAGCTCTATTATCTCACTCAGTTTACGGCGATCTTCCTTCTCCGCTTTCCAAGGCTTGTCCTGAGCTTCTTCTTTGCAATAAGCTTCGTAGGCGACGGCCTCGCCTTTAGTGTCAAAACTTTTACGAACCCGACGGCTATCCCTTCCATTAAGACGGAAATCGCATTGCCATTCCCCTGTATACAGCTTCTTGATGCTCATCATTCCCTCAATTAATGGATGTTGCGCATAAATATGGCTTGTTGATTTAGACTCTCTGGTAACAAAACGGCTTGAGTCGCGACATCAGATAACCTTATTTCAATGTATTGGTTAGCTGCCAGTGTTGTATTTGAAATTAACATCGCGGGTTTTTCTTGAACAAATGACGATACGATATCCATTTTCTTATCTATTTTTGTATCATTATCGATGGTTACATAAATTAATAGATTTGAAGGGTCAAAATCTGAATAGCCCTTACTATTGTGTTCATTCACTCTTTTTTTCAATGATTCTGCGGCTTCAATAGCTATATACTGTCCCTCTTTATCTGGATAAGACAGGATATGTAATCGACCATCATCCTTCAGGCGTTCCCCTGGGTAACGACCATAAACTATTGGTAGAGTGAAACTAGCCCAGCTAACCATCTTCTGGGTAAAGCATTCTTTGAACTTAGCCTCAGGTAATGTTGATGCAACAGTCTTTTGAGCATCGGTAAGAGTTTGTGAAGGTTTTCTTGAATCTTCAAAGTCAGTGCAACTCGCAACTTCCACAAATAAATCAGAATTAATTTCCTTTATCCCCTCAGATAAAAGGCCAGACAAGGGAATCGTGGTTCTAACTCCAAATTTACACCCAACTAAAATAGTTATCATAGCTATGAGTAAGATTTTCCTTTTCACTTATTCCACCTATTGATTTTTAGTTAAAGTTATAAATACCTTCCCGACACACACAACATCGCTAACAGAGCATTGAAAGTTAGTTATAGAATTAGAGATATTAACTTTATTACCCGGCAGGCGAGATACTTCATACACATCTGCGACGCCATCTATATTGATAATCCATGTTCCGTTACCTAGTGCTTCAATACCTAAATCAGCAATCCATTTAGATTCACCTTTGCAAATAAGAGCTGGCTGCAACATTTCATCTGGAATTAATGATGTATCACAAACCCACTTCCCTTGCTTAACCATAAGACCATTCTGAAGCTCATATTTATCAAAAGAAATTGATTTTATAAGACCATGTTCATTTTGAGTTGTATGCTCCGTTGTCGCCCCTAAACCGGTTGCCAGCCAGCGGAGGGAAACCCCCGTATCAAGCGCACAAGCCACGACCACATCACCAGGAAAATAATCTCTTCTGACCCAAGTGCTGATGGTCCCTGATGACAACCCAAGCAAATCCCCAAGCTGTTTTTGCATGGTGAACCCATAAGCCAACAGGAGACGGTGAAGGATAGCTTTACCGCCTTGTTTTAAAATAACCCCGTAATGAAGGCTTTCTTTGTGCTCCCATGCAACACTGCCCCCAAAACTTGCATTTGCAAGTTTCCCAGTTAAAAGCCAATCAATATCTTTGCCAGTAATTCTGGCACAGGCCAACACATATCTAAATGGAATGCTATCTCTGGAAACCCAGTTGCTTACAGTAGATTTGGGGATGCTCATTCTTTCAGCCAGCTCTACGCCTGAATCCACCCCAAAGGCTTCCTTCATCCGAGAAAGAATATTTTGAGCGCTATCTTTCGAATCTCTCACTAACTCAATTCCTTTAGTTATGAAGTTGACATCCCGCAAAATGCGGGATAACCTCCCTCATACGTTAATCAATGCACGCCAATGCACCAGAACAACAGTTAACCGGAGATATTCCCTTATGACTCCACAAATTGCAATCCCGTCCGGCCCTGATCTGATGACTTATGAAGAGTTTGCCGTGGCTTATGGATACAGCATCCGCACCGTGAAACAGATGGTTGCCGATGGTGATCTCCTTCTCATGCCTCGCAGAAAAGACGGCGGTGCCGCCCGTATCAACATGGTCGCTTTTCGTGGTCGCTTGTTGCAGCAAGGTATTAATTGCCGTTACGTCGCAGCCTGACCATCTCGATTATGCAAGTTGAAAGGGATACCAACATGTTTGATTTTCAAGTTTCCAAACAGCCGCACTATGCAGAAGCCTGTCGCGCATTCGCACTGCGTCATAACATCGCGCAACTGGCCCGTAGTGCAGGCATGAACGAACAGACTTTGCGTAACAAGCTGAACCCGGAACAACGTCAGCACCGTCTCTACCCTGAAGAAATCATGCTGCTGACTGACCTGACTGAAGACCCGACGCTGGTTGACGGCTTCCTGGCTCAGATCCATTGCCTGCCATGTGTGCCGGTCAATGAGGTAGCGAAAGAGAAGCTCCCGCTCTATGTCATGCAAGCAACATCACAAATTGGACAAATTGCAGCTAATGCTGCCACGACTACCCGCCTGACCGGGCTTTCACGCCAGGCGATTATTGAGAATGCAAACGCTGGAATGAGGTTCCTCGCGTTAACAGCTCTGGCGGTGGATGCACGGTTGAAATCAAACCCAGCAATGGCAAGCGCAATAGACACCGTGACTGGCCTCGGCGCGTCATTCGGTCTGATTTGATTACGGGGAATCGGAGATGAATGGCGAAACAAATAGTGAAAAAGCTGGAATGTACTACTTGTTCACAATGAAAGGTGAGCGGTACTCAATGCACGAAGATTATGTTGCTTTTTGTTTTCCGTCGATAACACGGGATGGGAGTTACTTTTTCACCTTACACGATGGTGATTCATTTCGCGGTGAGCAAGTGAAAGAAGTGATGGTGAATTCAGCATCACTTCTTAGACAGGCTTTTATTTATAGCTAGCGATGAGCGTCAATCCACTCCTGAACACGAGATTCCGATTCTTGCTGTGCGATTGAGCCAACAGGCAGTTTATCTAACTCAGTACGGAGGGAGGAAAAGAATGTTGAATGGCGCTCTGGATCATGTTGAAACAAGTTGTTCAACAGGCCCGAAATTATCATCCGATGCAGTGTTAAATCATCGCGAAGCGATGCTATATCCTGTTCAAGTTTTTCAATCTGCTCTTTCTCTACCTGGTTCAACACTTTTGCTGTCTCCCGCTCAAAAAGGTATGAAGCGAGGATTTTACCAGAACAACACTGGAGCAAGCGTTAAAGATGATGGCCCGTCTTTCGCCTCATTGCTCATTCGCCAGTCTCCAGCGCCTCATTACGGCAACGGCTGGATAATGGGAGAGGATGGTAAACCCTGGCACCCGTGCCGCGATCAGTCAGCATTGTTAAATGAATTGCAGTCAAAACCCAAAGCATCGTTATCAACCCGGCTTTTAAAGTTTTTCTGGAGGCGTTATGAACAACAGCTCAACTTCCGCGCCAAATAATACAGATGCGAGTTCATTTAATAATGCCGCCACGCAGATACAGAAAATGTCTGGTTCTGAGTGCATCAGCCGCTTTCATCAACAGCTGTCTGCAACCAATAACCGGGCGTTGCGCACGTTTAACAAGATGAGCAGTGATTTTAAATTCACTGTTTTGACCCTGGCAAACCGCAGTAACCCTGGCACGTTTCAGGAAAGGGATATCGGCGAACCGTTTGAATCGTTCGACGAAGAAAAGAGCTTATTGATTATTAGGTCGATGAATGAAATATCACGCTGGGGAAGTCTTATCCCTCGTTATATCTCTGAATTTGACAAAAAAGTAACTGGTTAATTAACCCGCAAAGAAATTATGGCGTAAACCCGCCGGGTATTTTTTTGCCCAAAATCTGGAGATATCACAATGCGAAATATTGAAACCCGTACCACCAAAACAGGCCCGGATGATGCCGGGCTTATTGCAATTCTGGCTGAGGCCCGCATGGACGAACGTCGCGGGCGTGCAGACGTAATGGCTGCACGTCTGGAGGTCATCGCTGCTCATATCGTTTCCCGAGAAATGCCGCCCCGCCTTGCCGCTGAGTTGCTCCGTCAGGAAGCCGAAAAAATCCTCAACGAAGCGATGGAGACGCACTGATGGCTGACGCAATGGATCAGGTTCAGGAGCGCGAGCAGGAAGAACGTGAGCGCCATATCAAAAACGCCCGCAGAAATAAAGCTGCGGTTTCTCTTTTCTTCTGCGACGGCTGCAGTGCGCCGATTCCTGAAGCGCGCCGCATTGCCGTGCATGGTGTTGACACCTGCGTGACCTGTCAGACCGTGGCCGAACTCAAAAGCAAACATTACCGAGGTGGATTATGACTACTCCAATATCAAAACAGCGTCTCCAGGATTTATACGAGTGGCTGCGCAATTTTCGCGACCGGCATAAATCAACGGTTGGGGTATATCAATTATCAAAACAGAACTGGCACTTATTCGACGATGCCATGGCTGTCGTGTTGGAAAAAATTGAACATATGAAGGGGCAACCGGAATATTTCATTAGCGGTGTAATTGATGATGGCGAAGAGTGCATCCGTGTAGGTGATGAAGAGGCTAAATTCTGGACCGTTTACCGTCAAAATATTGACGGAACAAGCGCCGCGTTAATGGATTTTCATTCCCGTGAGCGAGCTGAAACCATGTTGACTATTCTCAACCTCGACTCATCTGTAGAGGCTACCTCTACTGCCACACATTGGAGTGATTTTAAAACAGAGGGATTTCCTTCTGTTCCTGCGGGAAGGACACCTATTGGCGGATGTGACTGGCTGGACTGGAACCAGTTAAGCGCCCTTGGGCTAATAGTGCGAATTAATAAAGAGATTCTTCATCCGATGGGGTTAGCATTATGCCGAAACCCAGAAAGCGGAATTTCTGAAGGTGCATTAATTGCCCCTGATGGCAAATGGGAATATGCATCCGGTCACGATAAAGGCGGTGCACAATGAGCACCATTCTGAAGTGGGCGGGCAATAAAACCGCCATCACGCCAGAGCTGTTAAAACACCTTCCAGCAGGCTCGCGACTGGTTGAGCCTTTCGCGGGTTCATGTGCTGTGATGATGGCAACGGATTATCCCTCTTATCTCGTCGCAGATATTAATCCAGACCTGATTAATCTTTATCAGGTGATTAAGAATGAGGTTGAATACTTCATCAAAGAGGGCCGATATCTTTTTGAAGCCCGTAATGATTCAGATGCATATTATAAGACGAGACAGGAGTTTAACTTGCGCCATGGTGGCGCAATTGAACGCGCATTGTATTTCTTATATTTAAATCGCCATGGTTATCGCGGTCTTTGTCGTTATAACCATAGCGGCGGTTTTAATGTTCCGTTCGGAAATTATAAAAAAACTTATTTCCCTGAAAAGGAAATACGTGCCTTTGCCGAAAAAGCGCAGCGCACCACGTTTATCTGCACCAGTTTTGAAGAAACCTTAAACATGTTGCTGCCTGGCGATGTGATTTACTGCGACCCGCCGTATGACGGAACCTTTAACGGATATCACTCCAGCGGGTTCGGTGATGATGAGCAATATCATCTGGCCTCTATTCTTGAGCGCCGGTCATCACAAGGTTACCCGGTCGTGGCCTCCAATGCCGACACCTGTCTGGTCGCGTCGCTTTACCGATCATTCACCCTTCACCGTATCAAAGCCCCGCGCAGCATTACTGTCGATGCAGGGGGCGGCAAGGTTGCTGATGAGACTATCGCCGTTTCCCGTCCTCTCCCGGTCTGGTCTGGAATTGATCTGGCTAAAGACCGCGACTGGTCTGCCGGAGTTGAGGCATGAAACCAGCTGCGTATTACAACGAAATAGACCCGTTCGCTGCCGCCAGGTTACGGGCACACATTGCAGCCGGTCGCATCATGGCTGGAGAAGTTGACGAAAGGAGCATTGAAGATGTCAGACCCGATGATTTACGAGGATTCACTCAAGTTAATTTCTTCGCCGGTATCGGTGTTTGGTCTTACGCCTTTCGCCTTGCCGGATGGCCTGAAGACCAACCAATCTGGTCTGGTTCAGCCCCATGCCAACCTTTCAGCCAGGCAGGCAAAGGGCTTGGGTTTACTGACGAGCGGCACCTATGGCCCTCCATGCATTGGCTGGTCGGGCAGCGCAGACCTTTCGTCGTCTTTGGCGAGCAATCTGGCAGCTCTGACGCAAATGATTGGGTCGACCTTGTACAAGCTGACATGGAAGCCTTGGGTTATGCCTTCGGGGCGGTCGCGTTTCCGTCAGCGAGCGTCGGCGCTCCGCATAGGCGAGACCGGGCTTACTGGGTGGCCCACGCCGACAGCGAACGCATGGAAGCATCCGGGCAATCAGGGGCGCGAGGGAGGATTGAATTTGCAAACAGCGGCGACACTGGCTGGCTGGCCCACGCCAACCGCGTCGGATCACAAGGGGGGGTATCAGGGCGGCAGGTTGCGTCACGGGAAGATATCGACGGATCGGCTGGATTTAGTGGCGCAAATTGCAGGCCCGGCCCGGTTAACGGTTTCTGGAGTGATGCTGACTGGCTCTATTGCAGGGATGGAAAATGGAGGCCAGTTAAACCCGGGCTTGAGCCTCTGGTTAATGGGGCTGCCGACAGAGTGGGAAGAATCAGAACCACTGGCAACGCTATAAATGTCCATGCCGCCGCTGCCTTTGTGAAAGCGTACATGAAAGGGCATCGATATGACTGATGCCGTTTTTGCTTACCCATGGAACACTCCGCGTCCCGCTATTGGCGGGCCGGAGTTCACCAAAAGCGCAGGCGGTTTTAACTATCTGACACCGGAAGGTAACCGCAAATGGCTTTCTACTCAGGATCTGATTGATTCTGACGAACCACCTGACCGCGCTAAAACAGTACGCCGCCGCCTGGCGGCGCTGCCACATTATATTCGCCGCTACTACACCCAGAAGCTGGAGCAACTCGATAGCAAGGGCAAGGCCGCCGCAGACAACTGGCTGGTAAAAACTTTCGAGCGTCATGTGCTCAGCCGCTATGACAGCGTGAATGACCGATATTTACCGCAGGGTGCTTTCCCTGCGGTACTGATGCCGCTGCGCGATCAATTCTGGCGGTTGCTGTGGGCTGGCAAAAAAGAGCTGAAACGACTGGCGCATAACCTGGCTGACGTAATGGGAAGCGAGTTTATGCGCGAGTTTGATTTCCAGATGGCCCGAACTGAAGACCCGCATTTTTCTACCCTTTCCGGTTATGGCCGTATGGGTTTTCTGGCCTCTCACCTGAATACCAGCGTCCCGGCCTGGCGCGCGTACTGTGACGAAACGTTGGAAGCCGAAACCGCACTTAGTGCAGTGGCCCGCCTCCAGACCCCGGCATGGTGGCTTAATCGCCTGCGCCGTATGCACGCCCGCTGGCGTGAACATTTGATGATCGCGACCGGCTATGTGCAAAAGAAATCTGCACCTTACGCCAGCGATCCATGCGTTAGCGAATGGCAGGCCCAGAAAAAAGCCAACCGTGAATTTATCAACGCAATGGAGCTGGAAGACCAGGACACCGGCGAGCGTATTTCCCTGGCCGATAAAGTGCACGGCAGCATTGCAAACCCGGCAATTCGACGCAGTGAGCTGATGGTGAGAATGCGCGGATTTGAAGACCTCGCCAAAGAGGCCGGGCTGGTTGGGGATTTCTACACACTGACAGCCCCCTCCCGTTATCACTCCACGCAAAGCAACGGGCGCCGGAATGATAAATACACTGGCGCATCCCCCCGTGACACCCAGCATTATCTTTGCAAGGTTTGGTCAAAAACCCGCGCCGCCTGGAAGAGAAGCGGCATCCGTGTTTTCGGCTTCCGCGTCGTAGAACCTCACCATGATGCTACGCCACACTGGCATCTGCTGCTGTTTATGCGTCCGGAACATACTGATCTCGTCCGGGCTATCTTCCGCAAATACGCTCTCAAAGAGGACGGGCATGAACCCGGCGCACAGGAAAATCGTTTCCTGTGTAAACCGATTGAAGAAGAGCAAGGCAGCGCCACCGGGTATATCGCGAAATACATCAGTAAAAATATTGATGGCTACGCGCTGGATGACGAAACAGACGACGAAACCGGCGAGCCGTTGAAAGACATGGCCCGCCGTGTCAGTGCCTGGTCATCACGCTGGGCTATACGCCAATTTCAGCAAATTGGCGGTGCGCCCGTCACGGTGTATCGCGAGTTGCGCCGTCTTCGTGATCGTGAGTTAGTCCTGCACCCCGAAATAACCGACGCCCATACCGCCGCCGACGAGGGGAACTGGGCCGCCTACATTACCGCGCAGGGTGGGCCGCTTGTTGCCCGCGATTGTCTCCGTGTTCGCCTGAGCTATGACGTCACCGAAAACGGCAACGTGTATGGCGACGATGTAACAACAATATCCGGCATCTATTGCCCGTTTATGGGTGAATCGTCCCTCATCTATACCCGTACCACTCAATACAAAATCGTGCCAAAGCGCGCCGCAGATGACGCACCCGGTTTTGATTTTGACGTTTCAGGCGGCAGCGCCGCCCCTCGGAGTTCTGTCAATAACTGTACGCGGGAGCCGCGAACGGTTGAAAAACAACCCGTTCCCCTGTCCATGGTCGGAAATGACGCTGCCAGCTCGAACGTGGACTACTCCGCACTATCCAGAAAAGAAAAAAAGGCAGTCGCAGCGCGGCTTTCCGCTGAATTCCACGAAGAGGAACGGCAGAAGCGCGAGCGCCGGAAGCTGGTGCCGGCACGGCATCAACCAGGTGAGCAGGCCGAACGTATCCGGGATTTTGCCAGGTCAATTGGATGGGATATCGGAGAAACAGAAATCGGCCTGCTGATGGCGGGCCAGCGCATTGCTTTGGACGGCGTTTTCTACTGCGCCCGAAGCGACGGCGCGCTTTATCGGACGCGGGAAAAAATGCCGCAATCAACAGCAGAAACGGTCAACGCCTGGGTATCACGGCTGAGATCTGCGCATAACCAATGAGAGGATTTATGACAGGCCAACTAACACAAAAAAAGCGCCTTTGTTTGATGCTGCTGATGTGCTCCCCGGCGTGGGGTAATACGGTTTTTATCGGTGACTCGATAGCTCATGGCTACAGAATGGCATCCGCAGGCCGTGGAACAACAAAAATAGGAGCATCGCCAGGTGAAGTCAGGCAGATGGTAGAGCAATTCAAACAAGGGGGTGATGTAGTGCTATCCAGCGGAGCCAGCAATTTGTGTTCCGATATGGGGAATATCAGTGCAGCTATCGACACGGCAAAGAGCAAATTCTCCAACGTTCTGCTGTTGTCTGCTCCTCACTGTAGCAGTGGTGTCAATCTCAGGATGGCGCGCCTGTGCACTGGTAATTGTGAGTTTGTCATCATCAAAGCGGGACCTGATGGCGTGCACCCGGCACGATACAACAGCAGAAAATTGATTGTGAATAAATAACAAAAGTCTGTTGGGTATCTGAACGGTTGGCAATAATTATTGCCCTTAATGAGATTGATTCAATATCTTAGGACGTAACAACACGCCCGTGTGGCTTGGGCGTGTTTTCAATTCTTCTTAATCAGAGTCAAATCGGGGTGCTGATGAGCCAGCAGTAAAAGAAGCTCATACTCTCCAACTGAAAGTGACCTGCCGGTTTCTCCTGCTTCTTCTTTTCTTTGCCAGGCTCGAAGCGAGTAGCCAAAACGTTCTGCGGCTTCCTTTTGAGTTAGCCCAGCGTTCTGCCGAGCTAGCTTAACTAATTCAGGGGTGGGAATTAACACCATTTTTCCCAAACCTCGTTGATGATTTCCCCAACACGCGTCTGATCTTCAGTTGAATCAACATCGCCACCAGTCACAAAAATTGAACTTGATTCACTCTCTGAAATTTTCACGGATACATCAGCCGTACTAAATTCCTTATCAATTGCGGCTGCAACATGTTTTGCGTAGTTATTTGCATCTTCAATTGATGTTTCACCGAGATTGCAGATGTCGATAGTCACTTCAATTCGTTTCATTTCTCTACCCTAGTTTCAGGTGACCCAATGCCGTCCTGTTGATAAACACACTACGTCCATTTGGACGTAGTGTAAAGTGATTTAGCTCACAATACACACAAAAGGCATATTTATTAAATGGAGACTACTTGCGTCTCTTAAATCATCGACAGAAAAGGAAAGTATGAGAAACAGAAACATAAAGAAAATTTGTAGGTGGCTAATAAGACAAGGAAAAGGCGATTCCTAAAAAGTTTTATTTCGAGTGTAAAAGCCCCTTTCCTCTTTTTCTGATTACGTGTTACTGTATGTTTATACAGTATACCTTCTGGGGGGGATTCATGGTTGTTGAGGATTTCAGTCAGTTGCAGCACAAGTGGGCCTGCGTTCAGTTCATTGCGGAGGTGTCACTCATCGCGAACTGTAAACCGTCAGATCTTAAATTGGCACTGAGCCTTATTGCAGACCTCACGCAAGACGCGAACAACGATGCCGAGAGTAATATTTATTACGAGGCCGAATAGATATGCGAATTAACATTACGTTGGATAAAGAACAAAAAATTGCACCTGCGTTGATTGACTCATTCAGAAATGAGTTATCACAGCGAGTACTACCTCTTTACCCAAAAACTCAAATAACGATTAAGAAAGGCAGTTCAACCGGCACTGAATTACTTGGTTTTGAAACAACCGCCGATTGGGAAACGGTAGGGATGCTGTTGCAGGAAGTATGGGAAGACGAAAGCTGGCGTAGTTAACGGCAAACCCCACTGCGGTCTGAACGTTACGTTCAGGCTGTGGTGGGGTTGAACAACGAGCAACGCGAGGCGTTAGGTCATGGGTGGTAAAGACAAAAATTACCAGGTTGTCTTCCAGGGTAAAACACTGCATCGCTATGTTCCTGGTGGGTGGGTACTGTTTCAACGTATTGGCGATCTCGTTGACAGGGACGGGGAAAGGACATACTGGCTGGGGCGAACGTTAGACGGTGTTTTCGTTTTCGGCCCAAACTACCCGATTGGTTACGGCGATGCTATTACGTACATAATCCATGCAGAAGCTGAGCTTTTCAGTCAATCATTACCCCCTGAAGATACCCCCCAACTCCCCCTTTTTTGACTTTCGCATGTTGTGCATGACTATGGTGCATGAAAATGAAGGATCGTTTCAGGATCGTTTTACCTCTGCGCCGCCGTGTCTGGCGGGCTTTTGCCCTTTCCATGCAGTTGCATGAAAACCCATGCATAAAGCGGGCAGGCGTGGCGGGGCTACGAGCGCGCGTTTTGGGGTTTTGGGGCGGTTTGCCCCCCTTTTTGTGGGGTCTGGGCTTCGCCTGCGCCCCGACCTGGCGTGTTCTGCCATGTAGCGTTGTGGTCGTTCGGGTTTCGATTCGTGCGCTCTGAGGGCTTCTGGTGTGTCCTAGGTTGCGGTGTGCAGATAGGTTGGTTGATTCGTACTATTTCAGCAATAAAAAAACCGCCCGGATGGGCGGTTATAGTGAGGGAGTTGACTTACTTTGCGTCGTCGTCCAGGTCATAGGTGTCAAAGGTTATGACGTCCTCACCTACCCAGGTATTAACCTCGGCCATCCGCTTTTGCAGCGGGATTAGCTCATTACGAACAAACACCTTTGCCGCTTTCTCCACGTCCCCAAAGCCGCCAGTGTTGGTCGGGATGATGCCCATCAACTGCGGTGGTACACGGTGAGCCGCCAGCATATCGTCACGCGAGACGTTTTTGATATTCAGAAACTCATCCTTCGCCGCAACTTCGCTGAGCGGGATAATCTGAATCCCATCTTTTTTCCCGTTCGGTGAGTACATGAACAAGTTGCGGAAGTTGCCCGGCCCTTTTGACTTCTTCAGAGCCTCACGGATATTGTCCACATCACGCTGGTCAGCAGCAGGGTCAGACATGTACATGATGAATCCCGCATGGCTGCCATTCAGGTAGTATTTGCGTCGAAACAGCGTGGCTGATTCATTCAGCAATGCTGACGGAATGGCTGGCAGGTATTGCGGTAGGCCGTACAACTCCTGATTTAAATCTGGCTCCATCAAGTGAAAGACTTTGCCGTGTTCAAAGGCGTAAGGCTGCCTGTTGTAGCCATATTGCGCGAACCAGTATTGATCCGTGTCCACGCCCCGGCGGGTGTATTTTGCCAGTGACGGTTGCAGCAACAAGGTTTGCCCAAGGCGGTTAACGCGCCGCTCAAGATAGGCGTTGCCGAAAGTAAGAAAGTCCTGGGCAAAACGCAAAAATGCCTGCTGCGACAGCAAACGATGAGGTTTAAACGTGCTGGTCAGAATGTTGCATTTCACCTGAATGGCGCTGCTGTGGTGTACGGCTGCGCGATAAGTTCGCGCCAGTCCGTCCATACTGATTGGTGGCTCATACCAGCGGTCAACCTGCACACATTCCAGGTAGTCGAACAACTCGCGCCGGTCGAGCACGGGGATCGGGTCACCAAAAGAAAACGCTTCAGCATGAGCGGAACTGGCAGTGCTGGCCATGCTCACTGTGGTGTTTTTGAACGGTGCTTTTTTTCGAGTGCGATTACCCATTTATAGTAGCCTCCTGAACCCATTCGCACATGAACAGCATTTTCCAGTCCTCTGCTGACATATCTTTTTTCATATCATTCAGCCATTCATCATCAAAGAGCGTTGCGCCGGATGCTGCGGCATCATCAGCTGTAAAAATCAGGTTGATCGTGTTGTTGCTGGCAATCAGTTTTTTGTATTCCAACCATGCTTCCAGGCTGCGACTTGGTGAGGTGTAGTAGGTTTGGTGATAGCGGGAGTGCATCGACAGTCCTTTGGATTGCGCGATCAAATTTTTCGGGGAGTCAGCCCAGGCAAACTCTGATACGTAGACGTTGCCATGAAGCGCCGCACAGTGGCTTTTGGGGTCGAGAAAGTAGATATGCGCGCCATTCGTCAGTTCAAGACAATAATCTGTCATACGTGATACACGGTTTTGCAACAGAGATCCGGCCTGGTTCACAAGCGCATCGATATAGGCCTTGTTGGTCTGAGAATGGTCATCACCGCACCCCAGGAAAATCTGATTTCGCCCGGTAACCAACGCATCAGACAGTGCCTCAAGCGAGAAAAACCAGTCAGCACCACACTGTCGCATTTTGGTTAACACGCGCCGCCGCCCCCGTGCAGAAAAATTCCATCCCATCTGATAATTAAATGGAATTGATGAAGCGCTAAAACAACAGTCTGAAAATAGGTTGATAGGTGTTGGTGACATCAGAAAATCTCCACAATAGAGCTGTTGCTGGCGGTGGTCCCTTCCAGCGGTTCATTGAATAGTGCATGCATGGTTGCCCATGCCAGATCGGCATGGCTGGCTTCTTCGCTGCGGCCTGCTTCGTAGGTCGGGCGGTTACCGCTGGCGGTGGTGGTACGTCGGATAGCCATAAATGACTGCGCGATATCTGTCAGGCCTGCGTCAAACTCCAGGCGGCGGGCGTTGATAATGTCCCAGGCTTTGAGTACCAGGGCATTTTTAACGTTGGGGTTGTAGATGAATTCACGGGCAGCCGGGAAAAATTGCTTCACGGTTTTGTAGACACCATCACCGACGCCGGTCGAGTCGATGCCGATGTAAACCACATTGTAGCGCCGGGTGAGTTCCTCAATCTTTGCCGCCTGGGCCCGAAAATCCATGCCGCGCCACTGATGGCGCTCAAGAATACGGAATTTCCCGCCGGGAACGTCCGGAGGGGCAATAACCACGCACCCGGCGCTGTCACCGTTCTGCGTTCCTTTTGCCGGGTCATAACCTATCCAGACCGGTTTCCAGCCAAATGGCCGAATGAGAAGAGGTTCGAAATCCTCCCAGACATCCCAACTGTCAACCATACAGCCCTGCATCATTGTCAGCGGGAAAACAGACGCCAGGTCATCGACAAACTGGCACATCAGCAGGTTTTCATACTCATCCGGGCTGTATTCCAGCCGCAGTTGATCGAGGTCGAACAGGTTACAGCCGCCGTTAACGGCGTCCTCAATCGTGACAATCTGGCGATACTGACCGTCCGGACAGCGGACACCGCGGGAAAGGTGAGTATGGGACAGGTCGAATTCAACGCGGTCAGCTTTCGGGCGGCCTTTGTTAAACAACTCCCCTGACCAGAACGGATAGGCACTGTGCGTCAGGCTTGACGGCGTGGAAAAATACGTTTGCCGCCACTTTTTATGCAGCGCCATCCCGGAGGCGACTTTTCGCAGCTCCTGGAATTTAGGGATCCAGAAATATTCGTCCAGGTATAAATTGCCGTGATAGCTCTGCGCGGTGCGGGCATTGGTTCCCAGAAAATACAGCGTTGCCCCATTTGGCAGCGTCATCGGGTCGCCTTTCAGGTCAACATCAACCTCTCTGGCAAATTCAATGATGTACTGTTTAAAAACGTGGGCCTGTGCCTTGCTGGCTGAAAGGAAAATCTGATTTCGCCCGGTGGTCAGGGCATCAATCAGCGCCTCACGGGCAAAATAATAGGTTGCCCCAATCTGGCGGGATTTAAGGAGGTTGCGGATACGGTTGTCCACGCCAGCCCGCCACCAGTGTTTCTGGTACTCGAACATGCCGGCACGGAAAATATCTTCCAGCTTCTCGATCTGCTCTTCAGTAAACTGATTCTTTTCAGGTGGCTTGCGTGGGCCTTTGTTGCGGTTGGCTACTTTTGGATTGAGGTCAGCTTCGTTGCCGCCGTCATTGAATTTGCCGATCCTCGCTTGCTGGACGGCCTGGCGGGATAACAGGTCGATCTCTTTGTAGTCCTTCCCCTCCTTCTGCTGCTTCATGACCAACTGGCAATAGCGTGCTGCCGTCGTGAGCTGCATCTGCTCCAGCGGGCCGACTTCTGCCCACTTGTCGCGCTTTTTCCAGCTGTGTACCGTTGCGGGTTTTTCGCCCAGCATTTCAGCAATGCGGGCTATGCGAATACCGCCGAAATACAGGAACATGGCCTGTTTACGCGGGTCCAGATCGGGGTTGAGCAGTGTCGTGTTCATGCCGCAAGACTACGGCCCGCCGCGCCCCTGCACCTCCCCGCCCTGTTGTGCCATTTTCGGCACAATTGCCCCTCGTTGTTTCTCCCCTGCCCTCACCGCAACCATAAGGCTCTGAACATGTTACGAACCAACCGGAGCCGGACAGATGCCAAAAAAATCAAAGCGTTTTCGTGTCGGAGTTGAAGGGGCCACGACTGATGGCCGCATCATCGAACGCGACTGGTTAACGCAGATGGGCGCGACATATGACCCGACGGTCTACACCGCGTTAATCAATATGGAACACATCAAGGGCTATACCGCTGATAGCCCCTTCCGTCGTTACGGCAAAGTGGACAAGCTCGAAGCGGCAGAAATTACCGAAGGCGCGCTGGCAGGGAAAATGGCGCTTTATGCGTGGATTTCTCCCACCGATGACCTGGTAGAGCTGAACGGTAAGTGGCAAAAACTGTTCACCTCAATGGAAGTAAACCCGGCATTTGCAGACAGCGGAAAAGCCTATCTTGTTGGCCTCGCTGTCACCGATGACCCGGCGAGCCTGGGAACAGAAATGCTGCAATTCAGCGCCACTGCACCGGTTAATCCACTGGCCCGTCGCAAACTTGATGCAGGAAATCTGTTTACCGCTGCTGAAGAAACTGTCATCGAATTTGAAGATGTATCCGAAAAGCCCGCTCTGATGACCCGCATCAAAGAAATGTTCACCAAGAAAAGCGCCAGTGATGACGCCCGTTTTTCTGACGTACATCAGGCCGTTGAAATCGTCGCGCAGGAATGCCAGGCGCTCTCGGCAGATGTCACCTCATTAGGTAGTGACCAGAAAGCTTGTACCCAGAAAGTGGATTCACTCAGCCAGCAGCTGAGCGATCTGAAAACGTTACTGTCGACCCAGGATAGCAGGCAGTCCCATCGACCAGCTGCCACGGGTAACGGTGCACGCGCAGAAAACCTTACCGACTGCTAACGGAGCAATTAAGCAATGAAAAATGAAACACGCATTATTTTCACCGGGTACATAGAACAACTGGCGAAGCTGAACAACATCGGTGTGGCTGCCGTAGCAGCGAAGTACACCGCCGCACCTTCAGTGGCTCAAACGCTGGAAACTAAAATCCAGGAGTCCTCGGGTTTCCTGCAAAAAATCAACATTATCCCGGTTGATGAGCAGTCAGGTGAGCGCCTGGGGCTTGGCATTGGCGGTACAGTTGCAGGCACAACGGATACCACGGTTAAAGACCGTGAGCCAACCGATCCGACCTACATTGATGGCGAAGGTTTTAAGTGTACCCAGACCAACTTTGATACCGCTTTGCCGTATCAAAAGCTGGATATGTGGGCAAAATTTGACGATTTTCAGAACCGCGTGCGCGATTCAATCGTCAATCGTCAGGCACTTGACCGCATCATGATCGGTTTCAATGGCACCCACCGCGAAAAAACATCTGACCGGGCCGCAAATCCATTGCTTCAGGATGTGAATATCGGTTGGCTGGAAAAAGTACGTCAGGAAAAAGCATCTCAGGTACTGGATAAAATCATCGACGATGATGGTCAGGTTGTATCTCAGGTTATCCGGATCGGTAAAGAAGGTGATTTCAAAAATCTTGATGCACTGGTACTCGGCGCAGTGAATGAAAAAATCGCAGCATGGTATCAGGAAGACACCGAACTGGTTGTTATCTGCGGGCGTGCACTACTGGCTGATAAATACTTCCCTATCGTCAACCGCGATCAGGCCAACAGCGAAACACTGGCAGCTGATTTGATTATCAGCCAGAAGCGCATCGGCAACCTGCCCGCCGTTCGCGCGCCTTACTTCCCGGCTAACGCCATGATGGTTACCCGCCTCGATAACCTGTCTATTTACTGGCAGGAAGGTACGCGCCGCCGCGCAGTCATCGACAATCCGAAGCGTGACCGTGTGGAAAACTTCGAATCGGTCAATGAAGCCTACGTTGTAGAAGACTACGACTGCGTTTGCCTGATTGAAAACATCCAGATGCTGGCAGATCAGGCAGATGGCAACCCAGGCAATACACTGTCAGCTGACAATATTCAGACACTGGTAGCGGCAGCGGTGCAGGGTGTTATCGAAGGTCAGCAGGCATCAGGCGGCGCAAGCGGCGGGGCATAATCATGAATCCGTTTCGTCGTCACACTCAGTACGTTCAGGCTCAGGAGGCCGCCCGCAAGGGCGGCAATGAAACGATGGTAACGACGGGCTACAACCGCATGTTGTTGCAGCTTTCTGAACATCAACGCCGCCTGAAGGGCATCCAGTCAAATGAGCGTAAGGCTGAGTTAAAACGTGAGTTTTTGCCGCTTTATGCCCCTTGGATTTCGGGCCTGCTGGCGTCGGATTCCCCCGGTCAGGACGATGTGGCGATGTTCATGATGATCTGGCGAATCGATGCAGGTGACTACACTGGTGCGCTGGATATTGCCCGCCATGCACTCCGTCACCGCTGGGTGTTACCGCAGCGTTTCAACCGCACAACCGGCACGGCAATTGCGGAAGAGTTCGCCGATGTGGCAATGAAGTCCTTCACCGCCGGTGAACCCTTTAGCGCAGCCATTCTGACTCAGGTACTCAATCTGGTTGAAGACCAGGACATGCCCGATCAGTCCCGTGCACGTCTGAGCAAAGCCATGGGCTATGCCCTGCGCGCTAACGATCAGGCTGTTGCGGCTCTCGCCCAACTCAAGCACGCACTGCAACTCGACTCAGGCTGTGGCGTAAAAACCGATATCCGACAACTTGAAACCCAACTGCGAAAAGCATTTACGGGTTAATGAATCGTGCACCCGCGCGGGGCGGCACGGGGTGGCGACAGGATTTTTAATCTGCGTCAAAACCCCGTCCACCGCCCAACTATTGGGGGAATTATGACCATGAAATTTGTGTCACCTGAACCTGTGACACCCGGCGCTAACGACACGATCCCAAATACATTTTTTTGGCCTGGCATCAGTCTTTCTCAGTATCGCAAGGAAATGCGCACGGACGGCACGGTAACAGAAGAGCGTCTGCGTCAGGCACTGCTCACGGCTATTTCTGAGGTTAATGCCGAGCTGTTTGTTTTCCGTGAAAAGCAGATGTCTCGCGGGCTGGACAACCTCGAAGATGTCCCTGGAGAAACAATTGACGGTGAGCGCGAGCGGGTCCGTCTGTATCGAAATGCGGTGTTTTGTTTGGCAAAGGCCAGCCTGGTCGAACGTTACCGCGATTACGACGCTACGGGGGATGGCGCTAAAGCGGCTGAAGAAATGGAGGTTTCCCTGGGGGATTTATGGCGTGACGTGCGCTGGTCAATCTCACGGTTTCTTGATTTGCCACACATGACGGTAGAGCTGATCTGATGAAAGTCCGGGCGCAGCAATATGACACGGTGGACGCGATTTGCTGGCGGTATTTCGGCAGGACGCAGGGGCTGACAGAGCAGGTGCTGAACCTGAATCCCGGCCTGGCCGATCGGGGTCCCATTCTGCCGCACGGGCTGGAAATTGAGCTGCCGGAAAAGGCCTCGTCAGCGGTTGTACAGACCATAAAACTCTGGGAGTAGGACGAATGAATGTTGAACGAATCAATGCCGCAATCACCTATGCCATCGCGCTGTTTCTGGCCTGGCTGGGTGATTTCTCCGTGAAAGACCTCAGCTCCGTTTTTGCGATGCTCATTGGTGCCTGTACGTTCGCGGTTTACTGGTATTACCGCCGCAAGACGTTTCAGCTGCTGGCTGCCGGAAAAATCACCCCGGAGGAGTTCGAGCGTGCAAATCGTTAAACGCTGTATCGCCGCCGTCATTCTGACTCTGGCGGCAACACTGCCGCAGTATCAGCTTTTGCAGACATCGCCGCAGGGGCTGCGGCTCATCGCCGATTATGAGGGTTGCCAGCTCACTCCATACCAGTGCAGCGCCGGAGTCTGGACCAGTGGGATCGGGCATACCGAAGGGGTGAAGCCTGGGCAGGCCATCAGCGAACGGCAGGCAGCGGATAACTTCATCACCGATGTGCTGAAGGTGGAAAAGCGACTCGCGGTCTGTGTTCCGGTGAAAATGCCTCAGTCCGTCTATGACTCGCTGGTCAGCCTGTCGTTTAACGTCGGGACCGGTGCTATCTGCCGGTCAACGATGGTCGAGTTTTTAAAACGTCAGCAGTGGTGGCAGGCCTGTAATCAGTTACCACGCTGGATTTATGTCAATGGTGTAAAGAGTACCGGGCTGGAGAATCGCCGTGCGCGTGAGCTGGCCTGGTGCGTTCAAGGAATCGGGCAATGAAGGGGCTAATAACGGCCCTCGCCGTCCTCGTCGCGCTGTCAGCCTTTTTAGGCTGGCGGCTCGTCAGCGCCCACGAAACTATCGGGGAAAATGACAGGGCCATAGCGGCAAAAGAGGCTGAAATTTCCCGCGTCACAAGCCAACTGGTCACCGTCAATCTGATAGCCAGGCTGAATGACAGTTTTCAGGCCGGGTTACAGCTAAAACAGGCTGCACTCACCACGGCTAAAAACGACCGCGCCACCCTCGTTAAACAGGTGATCGATGAAACCCCAGAAAATACGCTATGGGCTGGCACTCCTTTGCCTGCTGACATTATCCGGCTGCACGCGCGACCAGCAATCACAGGTGCCGACGCTTACCTTAAATACCTGTCCGAAAGTAACGCGCTGCGTGCTTCAGGCCAGCAACCCGAAAACACAAGGTGATCTGTCTGCCGCCAAAGACCAGGCCGAAAGTGACTGGGCGGTTTGCGCCGCAAAGGTTGACATGATTGTGGATTGCCAGGAGAAAAGCGATGAACAAGCCGGACTCTCTGCGGCTGGCGCTCAGCCAGTCCATTGATTATCTCGGGAAAAACCCCGATGCACTGAATCTCTACGTTGACAAGGGCCAGGTCGTGAGCACCGGTGTTCCTGCGAATGGCTGGGAGTATCGCTATACCCTGAATGTTGTTATCACCGATTATGCCGGCGATCAGAATCTCATCATGGCGGTTATCTGCAACTGGCTGTCCACGCAACAGCCCGATGCACTGAACAACCCAGAACAACGGGACGACGTTTTCCGTTTTGAAGTGGATATTTTGCGTAATGACATTGTGGACATTGCCATTTATCTGCGCCTGACTGAGCGTGTGATCGTGACCGAAAACGGCGATGTGGCAACCGTCAGTGCGGTAGCTGAACCCACTGAACCGGAATACTGGCTGGATAGGCATCATGGCTAATTTCATTCAGGTTATAGACTGGCTTGACGCCCTGGTCAGCAAATTGACCCCGCAGCAACGCCGCAAACTGTTGCGCGATGTGGCAACCCGGCTGCGTCAGCAGCAACAGCAGAATATCCGGCAGCAACAGAACCCTGACGGCAGCGCATTTGAACCCCGTAAAACCCCACTTCGCGCGAAATCCGGCCGCATCAAAAAACAGATGTTTTCCCGGCTTCGGACTACGCGATATCTGAAAACAAAGGTGACCTCCGATACCGCGGCTGTTGAGTTTGATCCCAAGGCCCGCCGTATCGCGCGCGTTCACCATTACGGGTTGCGTGATCGGGTCAGTAAAAAGGGGCCGGAAATCACCTACCCGGCGCGCCAGTTGCTGGGAATTTCAGACGCTTCAGATGAGCTGGTTATGAACCTCATCATTGAACACCTCGCCCGATGATTGTCTGGGTGACGGTACAACGTCACCCACTCAACGCCGCTCTTCCAGCATGGAAAACTCAGCGTATGAAAAGTGAAAACAACCTGGCTGAACTGTATCGGCTTCTACTTAACATTATCCGCACCGGCGTTGTGACTGAGGTCAATGCTGACGAGTGGCTGTGTCGTGTGCAAACCGGTGAGCTGGAAACCACCTGGCTGAACTGGCTGACATTACGCGCCGGTCGCTCACGTACCTGGTGGAAACCTTCAGTGGGGGAACAGGTGCTGTTGCTGTCCATCGGCGGCGATCTCACTACGGCGTTTGTGTTGCCGGGTATCTATTCCGACGATATCCCGCCGCCGTCCACGTCTGAAGACGCCATGGTGATGACCTTCCCCGATGGTGGCTGGCTGGAGTACGAGCCGGAAAAGGGACGCTGGCTGGTTAAGGCGATGTCCAGCCTGCGTATTGAAGCACCCGACAATATTGATCTGGCGACTAACCTGCTAACTATCTCGGCGGCAAAAACCCGGATTCAGGGCGCCGTCGAGCAAACCGGCGGGCCAATGTCTTCTAACGGTATTGTCGTTGATGCGCACGCGCATTCCGGCGTTATCGGTGGACCTGACACGACAGGTGGCCCGGTATGATGTATCTCGGCATGAATCAACAAACTGGCCTTGCCATCACCGATGTCGATCATATCCGGCAGTCTGTACGCGACATCCTCGTAACCCCCGTCGGCTCCCGTATCAACCGCCGCGAGTATGGCTCGCTGTTGTTTTCCCTCGTCGATTCCACCCAGAACGCCGCAGGCCGTCTGCGTGTTTATTCGGCAGTGTACAGCGCCCTCAACCGCTGGGAGCCTCGTCTACGGCTGACGGCTATCACCATGACAACCACTGCGGACGGAAAAATGGTTGTGGAGATTACCGGCTTGCGCGCAGATGACTCGCCGCTGGCTTTTGATGTTGATCTGGGAGGTGTTGCATGAGCACGGTGGATTTATCGCAGTTGCCCGCACCGCAGGTGGTGGATGTGCCGGATTTTGAAATCCTGCTGGCCCGCCGCAAAGCCGACCTGATCGCGCTCTATCCAGCGGATGAGCGGGAGGCTGTAGCAAGAGTGCTGGTGCTGGAGTCTGACCCGATAGTTAAGATTCTGGAGGAAAATACCTATCGTGAAATTTTGTTGCGCCAGCGCATTAACGAGGCAGCGCAGGCCGTCATGGTGGCCTATGCACTGAGCAGCGATCTTGACCAGCTCGCTGCAAACAACAACGTTCAACGCCTGACCATCACGCCAGCAGATTCAGATGCCGTGCCGCCGGTCGATGCCGTGATGGAGTCGGACGATGATTTGAGGTTGCGTGTGCCAGAAGCCTTTGAGGGATTATCCGTTGCTGGCCCCACAGCAGCCTATGAGTTTCACGCCCGCAGTGCTGACGGTAGAGTGGCTGATGTTTCAGCGATCAGTCCGTCCCCTGCGGTTGTGGTCGTGACGGTTCTCAGCCGTGACGGCGACGGCAGCGCACCTGACGACCTGCTGGCAGCGGTGGATACTGCACTCAATGACGAGTCAGTCAGACCAGTGGCTGACCGTCTGACAGTGCAGGCGGCGCAAATTGTCCCCTATCAGATTAACGCCACGCTGTATTTTTACCCCGGCCCCGAAGCTGAGCCTATCCTGACTGCCGCTAAAACCCGGTTACAGAGTTACATCGCCAGTGTGAAACGCCTGGGGCGGGATATCCGGCGGTCAGCAATTTATGCCGCGCTTCACGTAGAGGGGGTTCAACGAGTAGAGCTGGCCTCACCTGTTACCGACGTGGTGCTGACAAAAACGCAGGCGTCCTGGTGCACTGACTGGACGGTAACGCCAGGGGGAACGGATGAATAACAGTCTTCTCCCGTCAGGGTCCAGTGCCTTTGAGCGCAGACTTGCCCAGACATGTAGCGATATCACCGGGCTGGATGTACCGCTGCGCGATCTATGGAACCCGGCTAAATGTCCGGTGTCGTTTCTACCCTATCTGGCCTGGGCGTTTTCCGTTGACCGATGGGATGAGAACTGGACGGAAGCCGTTAAGCGGCAGGTTATCCAGGATGCGTTTTACATCCATCAGCATAAAGGAACCATCAGCGCCATCCGGCGTGTGGTGCAACCTTTTGGCTTCCTGATCCGGGTGATTGAGTGGTGGAAAAACGGCGATCCCCCCGGCACGTTCCGGCTGGATATCGGCGTGCTGGATAAGGGAATCACTGAAGAAACGTACACCGAACTGGAAAGGCTCATCAGTGATGCCAAACCCTGTTCGCGTCACCTGCTCGGGCTGAATATCAACCTCCAGACCCAGGGCGAAATTTACATGAGTACGGGGTGCTATGTCGGCGAAACATTAACGATTTACCCGTACACACCTGATGTTATTGAGGTCGGCGGTAGCTCCTGGACGGGCGCGGCGATCCACACAATCGACACGATGAGGGTCTAATAATGGCGTCAAAATACTATGCCCTACTGACAGAACGCGGCGCAGTGAAACTGGCGGCGGCTACGGCGCTGGGGAACCAGGTCAAAATTACGCATATGGCTGTTGGCGATGGCAATGGTGCATTACCCACCCCAACGGCGTCACAGACCGCGCTGGTAAACGAAAAACGCCGTGCGGCGCTTAACTCATTGACAATCGACCCGGCAAACCCCAGCCAGATTATCGCTGAACAGGTTATACCGGAAGGAGACGGCGGTTTTTGGATCCGTGAAATCGGTGTGTATGACGATGACGGCGAGCTGATTGCTGTATCGAACAGCCCGGAAACCTATAAACCAATATTAGCGGAGGGTTCGGGCCGCACCCAGGTCATCCGTATGGTACTGATTGTCAGCAGCACCGACGCGGTGACACTCAAAATTGACCCGTCCGTGGTGCTGGCAACCCGCAAATATGTTGATGACAGGGTTATTGAGGTGAAAGCCTATGCTGATGACCTGATGGCTAAACACCTCGCGGCGCTGGATCCACACCCGCAGTATGCACCGAAAGCCTCACCGACACTTACTGGTCAGCCAAAAGCGCCGACGCCACCAACAAACAACAACAGCACTCAGCTTGCCACGACAGCATTTGTCCAGGCGGTTATCGCGCAACTGGTTGCCAGCTCGCCAGCGGCGCTGGATACGCTCAATGAACTGGCAGCCGCGCTGGGGAATGACCCGAATTTTGCAACAACCATAACTAACGCGCTCGCGCTTAAAGCCCCGCTGGCAAGTCCGGCACTGACGGGCGTCCCGACGGCGCCCACTGCCGGGGCAACAATTAATACGACGCAGGTTGCCACCACGGCATTTGTTCAGGCCGTCATTACTGCGTTAAAAGCTGGCGCGCCAACCACGCTTGATACTCTCGATGAGCTGGCAGCAGCCATTAATGATGATCCAAACTTTGCCACGACGGTAAACGGTTATCTGGCTCTGAAAGCGCCGTTGGCCAGCCCGACATTGACGGGCATCCCAACTGCGCCGACTGCTGGGGCAACAGTTAACACAACACAGATCGCCACGACGGCATTTGTTCAGGCGGCTATTGCTCAGTTGGTTGCCAGCTCCCCTGCGGCACTTGATACCCTGAATGAGTTAGCTGCGGCCATTAACGATGATCCCAATTTTGCTACAACCATCACTAACGCGCTGGCGTTAAAAGCTCCACTGGCAAGCCCTGCGCTGACAGGAACGCCGACCGCGCCAACGGCGGCGGCGGCAACAAATAATACTCAGGTCGCCACAACGGCATTTGTTCAGGCTGTCATTACTGCGTTGAAAGGTGGAGCACCAACCACTCTCGATACGCTAAACGAATTGGCGGCAGCGCTGGGAAACGACCCGAATTTTGCAACGACAATCACTAACCTACTGGCGCTGAAAGCGCCTCTTGCCAACCCTAGATTTGCGGGAAGTGTAACAGTTGAAGGTGCTCTCACTGTTTTAGGTGGCGGGTCTTTCAATGCGACACTCGCTTTACGCTATCGCCAGCTCTTCCAAAGGGATGGCGCTATCGGTTACCAGTCATTTTCACGCGCCGACGTTCTTTCTGCACCCTCAGTAGATACTGAAATCGGGCGTCAGTTGTTTGGCTACGGCATTACCAGTACCGATAGCTGGGGAACGGGCGGCATCCTGGCATATATGAACGCCATCGCTCTGGCAAATGGCGGGGGTAAGCTCCAGCTTGTAGCACATGATGCACAGGCCAGGGGTAAAGCGGTTATTGTTCTTGATGGAAACGCTGGGGCGATAAACTTCACGGGAGATGCGAATTTTTCCGGCACGGTAACATTTGGCGGGATGATCGTCGCAAACCGTCATGACAGCTGCATTGCTTTTAGCTCCAGCGACGCCACCAAACCGATCATCAATGCTAACTACTCCGCAGCAGGAAACTTTGGTTTCTGGGACGACACAAACTCAACGTGGGTATTGCGTAAAGACGTAGCCAACAACTGGTATATGTATGCCGGGTTAACTGTTGCGCAAAAGCTGACAGTGCAGGGTGGCGCAGCATTCACCGGTGACGTGACTGCCCCTACACCGCCAAAAACAGATAGCTCAACCAAAGTGGCAACGACTGAGTTTGTACAAAACCTCAGCGTACCTGTCGGCGTCCCGGTGCCGTGGCCTTCAGCCACTCCCCCATCAGGTTGGCTCAAATGCAACGGAGCAGCCTTCAGCGCAACGTCATACCCTGAACTGGCAAAAATCTACACGACCCTGAAGGTGCCGGACCTGCGCGGCGAATTTATTCGTGGCTGGGATGACGGCAAGGGAGTTGATTCCAGTCGGGCGCTATTGTCTTCACAGACTGACGGAATCGGCATTTATCAGGCGACAAACTTAACAGCAGTAAAAATGATATTCGTATCTGGTGGTAGAACTGAAGCTTATCCTAGTACTGACGCGCTAAATGGAGTAGCGGACGGTGGTGCGTTCAGTGACGGCTTGAGCAGTTCCATAAGCCGGGCAACGTTTAAAAGCGCCACTGAAACCAGACCGCGCAACATTGCGTTTAACTATATTGTGAGAGCCGCATAATGAAATACAGCACCGATTTAACTATTGCAGCGTTAGCAGATAATGGGTTGGCCATAACAGCCGGTTGGTTACAGATTTACAGCATTGAACCCGTCACACGGGAATATCTGCAAACATCCATGGAGTTTCTGCCAGAGGGCGTTGGCCTACCCGCACTCTGTTACGCTGACAAGCCAGAATTACCCGGCAATGGGTTTGCCATCATTCGCAGCTCTGATGGCCTGCGCTGGGATACTATCAGCGATTATCGCGGATTAACGGCATGGTCAACGGTTAATGGTGAGCCGCTAACCATTACGGCTATCGGTGCGCTACCGGAAGGTGCCACACTGTTGGCACCAGGTACGGAATACGATGTGTGGGACGGTGATAAATGGGTGACAGATAGCGATGCTCAACACCAGGCCCTGGTAGAATCTGCCCGCCAGGAACTTAACCGCCGGGTGACAGAGGCTGTCAGTGCGATCACAACGTTAAATGATGCGGTTGAACTTGAAATAGCAACAGAAGACGAAAAAACACGGCTGGCTGAATGGAAAAAATACCGTGTCTTGCTCAGTCGCCTTGATGTATCAACTGCACCCGATATCATCTGGCCCGACACGCCTGCCGCGTAATCACCTGAAGCATGGTCACCTCTAACCGTGGTGGCCATCCGTATCGAGTAACGTCATTTCTGACCATTGTGTGGTTTCCCGTTGTGCCATTCCCGGCACAACGCCACACGGGTGCGCAATCTTTCTTCCCCTTACACCATAGCGGAGCACACCCACATGTGGAGATTCGCTTTATGGCGCAGGATTATCATCACGGCGTCCGCGTTGAGGAAATCAACGACGGTACGCGCTCAATCACAACAGTCAGCACCGCAATTGTCGGTATGGTCTGCACCGCAGACGACGCCGATGTATCTACTTTTCCGTTAAACACCCCCGTTCTGCTGACCGATGTGCTGACCGCCAGCGGCAAAGCAGGCGAGTCCGGCACACTGGCCCGCTCGCTGGATGCTATTGCCGACCAGGCAAAACCCGTCACCGTCGTGGTCCGTGTGGCCCAGGGCGAAACCGAAGCCGAAACGACGACTAACATCATCGGCGGGGTCACCGCAGAAGGTAAGCGCACCGGCATGAAAGCTTTGTTGGCTGCCAAAGCGATCTGCGGTGTGAAACCCCGCATTCTTGGCGTACCCGGTCACGATAATCAGGCTGTTGCCAGCGAGTTACTGAGCGTGGCGCAGAGCCTGCGCGGCTTTGCGTATCTGTCAGCATACGGCTGTAAAACCGTGCAGGAGGCCATCGCCTACCGCGCCAACTTTGGGCAGCGCGAAGGGATGCTCATCTGGCCTGACTTTATCAATTTCGACACGGTGTTACAGGCTGATGCCACGGCGTATGCCACCGCCCGTGCACTCGGCCTGCGCGCCAAAATCGACAACGACACGGGCTGGCACAAAACCCTGTCTAACGTCGCGGTCAATGGTGTTACCGGAATTTCTGCCGACGTGTTCTGGGATTTGCAGGACCCGGCAACTGACGCTGGTTTGTTGAACCAGAACGATATCACCACGCTGATCCGGCAGGATGGCTTCCGCTTCTGGGGTTCACGCAGCCTGAGTGACGATGCGCTCTTTCAGTTTGAGAACTACACCCGCACCGCCCAGGTACTGGCTGACACCATCGCAGAGGCCCATATGTGGGCCGTGGATAAGCCGCTGAATCCGTCTCTGGCCCGCGACATTATCGAGGGTATTCGTGCGAAGTTCCGCAGCCTCAAAGGCCAGGGTTACATCCTGGGTGCTGATGCCTGGCTGGATGAGTCCGTGAATGACAAAGACACCCTCAAGGCGGGCAAGCTCACCATTGACTACGACTATACCCCCGTCCCGCCGCTGGAAAACCTGATGTTGCGCCAGCGTATCACTGACCAGTATCTGGTTGACTTCGCAAGCCAGGTCAGCGCGTAAGGAGATAAAAAATGGCGTTACCACGCAAACTGAAACACCTGAATCTGTTCAACGACGGCAACAATTTTGTTGGGGTTGTCGAGTCTGTGACGTTGCCAAAATTCACCCGCAAGTTTGAGAAATGGCGCGGTGGCGGGATGCCGGGGGCGGTGGATATCGATCTGGGTCTGGATGACGGCGCACTGGATACGGAATTTACCATCGGTGGTGCTGAAGCACTGCTGTTCAGGCAGATGGGCATCGCAACCGTTGACGGGATCCAACTGCGATTCACCGGCTCCATTCAGCGTGACGATACCGGCGAAGTGCAGGCCGTCGAACTGGTGGTTCGCGGGCGTTACAAAGAGCTTGACTCCGGCGAATGGAAAACCGGCGAGAGCAACACCACGAAAGTGAGTATCACCGGCAGTTACGCAAAACTGACCATCAACGGTGAGGTTTGCTACGAGGTTGACCTGGTGAACATGGTCGAAATTATCAACGGCGTGGACATGCTGGAAGCGCACCGTGACGCCATCGGTCTCTGATTATTCCGGTGCGGTTCGCCGCACCGCCTGAAGCCCATTTAACTGAACGGAAATAAAAATGAAAGACGAAACAGCTGCACCAGTATCAACCGAAAAAACCGTGGAACTGGATACCCCGATCCTGCGTGGTAAAACCACTATTACCAGCATTGTTGTACGCAAGCCGCAATCCGGTGCATTGCGTGGAACCCGCCTCCAGGCACTGATGGATATGGACGTTAACGCCATGATGGTGGTTCTGCCCCGTGTCACAACCCCTGCCCTGACCCAGCAGGAAATCAATGAAATGGATCCGGCTGACCTCCTGAGTCTGTCCGTTGAGGTGGTCTATTTTTTGTTGAAGAAATCGGTGATTGCCGATTCCCCGACAGCCTGACAATAGAGGACCTGGTGGCAGACATCGCCACCATCTTTCACTGGACGCCACCCGTTACCGATGTGATGTCGCTCACTGAGTTGCTGGAGTGGCGGCATAAGGCGATTTTACGTAGCGGGGCATCAGATGAGTGATCGTAATCTCCGGTTACAGGTAGTTTTAAACGCGGTCGACAAACTGACCCGTCCATTCAAAGAGGCGCGCGCCAGCACTCAGGAGCTGGCGGCCGCCGTCAAAAATTCCCGTGAACAACTGAAAGCCCTGGATGCTGCTGGTGCAAAAGTGAAAAGCATCGGCCCCGTCGCGGAGTCAATACGCCGCCTCGATAGTGAACTGGAATCGGCACGTCTGCGCGCCCAACTGATGACACGTGAACTTTCCGGCATGGAAAACCCCACGAAGAAGCAAACCAAAGCCGTTGAAGACCAGTGGCGGGCTGTTTCACGTCTGGAAGCGCAGCAACAGCGGGAGACTCAGCAACTCAGTACCCTGCGCACTGAGCTTGACCGTGTGGGTATTTCGTCGAAAGACGCGGCTGGCGCAACTGAACAAATCAGGACGCAAACGGCAAAGCTGAATACGGAACTGGCAGAGCAGGAGGGCCGACTCAAACGCGCGGGTGAACAACAGCGCCGGTTATCCAACGCCCGCGCGCAGTACAGTAAAACCATGGAGACCAGGGACAAAATCGCCGGGGCATCAGCGGCGACCACTGCAACAGGGGTGGCCGTGGGCGCGCCCGTCGTGGCGGCCGTGAGTGACTATGCTAATTTCGAAGATGCCATGAAAGGCGTAGCAAAACAGGTTAACGGTCTTCGTGATGGTGATGGAAAACGAACCGAAAAATTCTATGAAATGCAGAAGGAAATCAAAGCAGCGGCTGAAAAATTGCCGATGCAAAATGGCGCTGTTGATTTTGCTGCGCTGGTTGAAGGTGGCGCACGTATGGGTATCGGGAGCGATGCTAAATCGTGGGACGAACTCAAATCAAACTTACTTAACTTTGCGTCAGTATCCGCAAAAGCTGCAACAGCATTTGAGTTACCCGCCGATCAACTGGCTGAAGACCTCGGCAAAATTGCCAGCCTCTACAAAGTCCCGACCAAAAACATCGAGCAGCTCGGGGATGTGATCAACTACCTTGATGATAATGCGATGTCAAAGGGGTCTGACATCATTAACGTCATGCAGCGCATGGGCGGTGTGGCTGACAAGCTCGACTTTAGAAAAGCCGCTGCGCTGGGTTCGACTTTCCTGACCCTGGGTGCAGCACCGGAAGTGGCTGCCAGCGCCGCAAATGCCATGGTGCGCGAACTGTCCATTGCCAGTATGCAGTCCAATCGGTTTATGGATGGTATGGACGCGCTGAAACTGAAGCCGGAGAAGCTCGAAAAAGCCATGGCGAAAGACTCCATGGGAACCATCATCAAGGTGCTGGAGATGGTTAAAAAACTGCCTGATAGCAAGCAAATGAACGTCCTGACGCAGCTGTTTGGCAAGGAGTTCGGTGATGATGCTGGCAAACTGGCAAACAATATGGGCGAGCTGTACAAACAGCTTGCTTTAGTCAAAGGAAAGGCCGCTGAAGGATCGATGCAAAAAGAGTCCGATATCAACGCGGATTCGCTCTCAGCACAATGGATGCTGGTAAAGGCTGGTACTCAAAACACCATGAGCAGCCTGGGTGAAACACTCAGGGAACCGCTGATGGATATCATGAACATGATAAAAAAGGTCACCGGCTCAATCCGTCGCTGGGTCGAGGCTAACCCGGAACTGGCTGGCACACTCATGAAATGCGTTGCCGCCGCAGCAGCGTTACTGGTTGTGGTCGGTACGCTCGGCATGGCGGTTGCCGCTGTGTTGGGGCCGCTGGCACTGGCCCGCCTGAGCATGAGTATTCTGGGCATCAGAACGTTACCGATGTTGGGCGCTGCGGCAAGCCGGACGGGGAGTATCTTGTCATGGCTGGGGTCGGCCCCTCTCAATCTCTTACGCAGTGGGATGCGCGGTGCAGGCGCCAGCACCGGACTGCTAACCGCGCCACTGACGGCACTCCGGGCAACTGCCGGGGTAGCCGGTAACGCCCTGAGTACGATTGCCAGTGCGCCCGCCGCGCTGTTCCGTGGTGCAATGTCCGGAATATCCTCTGCGATTAGCATGATCATGAATCCGTTAGCTGCCGGTCGTAGCCTCCTGGGCATGGTTGGCCGTGTGCTGGCCTTTCTGGCGTCCGGCCCCGTCGCGGTGCTGCGCATTGCGTTAATGGGGATATCAACGGTGCTGGGGTTTCTCCTGAGTCCGATTGGTCTGGTTGTCGCGGCCCTGGCCGCAGTGGCCCTGGTCGTTTGGAAATACTGGGAGCCAATCAGCGCATTTCTGGCGGGTGTGGTTGAAGGGTTCAAGGCCGCAGCCGCTCCAATACAGGAAGCTTTTGCCCCGCTCCAGCCTGTTTTCCAGTGGATAGGTGACAAGGTTCAGGCACTGATCGGCTGGTTTCGTGATCTGCTTACACCTGTTCATTCAACGGCAGACGAACTCGATAAAGCTGGAGCGATGGGCCGCAGCTTCGGCAAGTTATTGGCTGATGGCTTGAACATCGTGCTCAACCCGCTGGAGTCACTGAAATCAGGTGTGGATTGGTTATTAAAAAAAATGGGGTTAGTGCAAGATGAGTCAAAAAAACTACCCACGGCAAATGAAATCACTGGGAGCCGGAAGGTAACAGCTACGGAGTCAGGCGCATACAGCAATTACGGAGTAATCACACCAGGCAAGAGAACGTATAACAACTACACGGATCCAATTACACCACTGTCGGTTCATGACAACGGCGGTTACATCCCGTCAGGTTCTATGGGCATTGTGGGCGAATATGGACCCGAACTGGTCAACGGGCCAGCCAATATCACCAGCCGCAAAAAAACTGCTGCGCTGGCTGCGGCAACCGCGATGGCCTACGGAAATCTGGGAGAGTCACCCCGCGACGTGCTGGCGCGCACGTCTATGGCCCGGTTAACTATCCAGGCGGCGCCACGTAATGAGGTCGCGCCCGTCATCATACCCCGTCAGCAAAATGATGAGACAGGTCCGCGAAACCGCAGCGCCGCCATTGCAGCAGCAACAATGCTGGCGATGGGGAGCCTGGCCCAGCCAGTGGCGGCAAAACCGTTGCACCCATACAGCCTGCCTGTCAGTGAGTACCGGCAGGATTCAGTTTCAGCCAGGAACAGCCGCGACCCCGTGGTTAATGCTCCGTCACCGCTACAACCAATATTCCACATCACCCAGCAACCCGGGCAGAGCACCGATGACCTGGTTAAAAAAGTGATGAGGGAGCTGGAGGTGCTCCATCGCCGCGAAGGTGTCCGCAACCGCAGTCGATATGCAGATACGGGAGATATCGAGTAATGATGATGATTCTGGGCTTTTTCGTGTTTACGCTGAAAACCATCCCATATCAGCAATTGCAGCAGCAACAGCAATGGCGACACGCCAGTAACAGCCGCGTTGGCCTGCGCCCAACGTTGCAGTATCTGGGGCCGGATTCAGACGGCATAACCCTTTCTGGTGTACTGATGCCATCACTGACGGGTGGAAAAATATCTCTCCTGGCGTTAGAGGTGATGGCGGCAACCGGCAAAGGGTGGCCTCTGATCCGTGGGGATGGTGTGATTTACGGCATGTATGTCATTACTGAAATCAACAAAACAGACCAGGAATTTTTCAGTGATGGCTCGCCAAGAAAAATTGAGTTTTCCGTCAAGCTCACGCGTATGGATGAGTCAATCATCCAGATGCTGGGTGATCTATCGGGCCAGCTCGCGCAGGTGAAAGATAACGCCATCGCAGCGGCGAAATCAGTGATTCAGCAAGCCGGGAGTATTCTGCCATGACAGAAATGACCATGTTTGCCGGTACTGAAGTCGTCCCGGATTTTCGCATCCGGGTCAACAGTAAGGACATCACGCAGGACTTAGCCGCCAGGCTGATATCGCTGACGCACACTGACAACCGCGGATTTGAGGCTGACCTGCTTGATCTTGAACTGGATGATGCAGACGGGATGATGGAGTTACCAAACAGAGGGGCTGTTCTCTGGCTGGCGCTGGGCTGGAAAGGCTCTCCGCTTGTCATTAAAGGCGAGTTTACCGTGGATGAAATCGAACACTCCGGCGCGCCCGACCGCATTAACGTGCGTGCCCGAAGCGCAGATTTCAGGGAAACCCTGAATATCAAACGTGAAAAATCCTGGCATAAAACAACCATCGGTGAGGTCATCAAAGAAATCGCGGGGCGCCATAAACTCAAGGCCGCCTCCAGTAATGAAATGAGCGCGCTGGACGTGGACCATATCGACCAGACAAACGAATCAGACGGCTCATTTCTGGCGCGCCTGGCGAAATTGTATGGTGCTATCGCCACGGTGAAATTTGGTGAGCTGATGTTCCTGCGCCAGGGAAACGGTTTAGGGCTGGGGAGAAATGCCAGCAAGCCGCCAGCCGTTGCAATCATCGAGCGCAGCTCCGGTGACCAGCACCGGTTCAGTATCGTTGACCGTAGTGCCTACACCGGCGTTGTTGCATCCTGGCTGCATACACGCGAGGCCAAAGTTAAGAAAACAGTGAAGGTCAAACGGAGGCGGCGTAAAAAAGCCACAACCCCGACCAAAACCCCTGAGGCAAAACAGGGGGAGTACCTTGTGGGTAGCGATGAAAACGTGCTGGTTCTCAGTCGTACCTACGCTAACAAAGCCAACGCCGAACGGGCAGCTAAAACGAACTGGTCACGTATACAGCGCGGCGTGGCGTCATTCTCTATCACTCTGGCAATGGGGCGGGAAGATTTGTACCCGGAATTACCTATCCGGGTGACCGGATTTAAACCCCCTATTGACGGGGCTGAATGGATTATCACGACAGTGACCAATACGCTGAATAAAGACAATGGCTTCACGACAGCGCTGGAACTGGAAGTAAAAATTTCAGATCTGGATATGGAATGAAACGAATTAGTTTAATTTTGCAAGATTAAAAGTTAAACTTCTCAAAAATGCAAACCGGAGAGACCTGTCATGATTGATTGCCCGCTATGTGGAAACGCCGCGCACACCAGGTCTTCGTTTAAGGTGACCAATCAGACCACCGAGCGCTATTGCCAGTGCCAGAACGTCGAGTGTGGACATACGTTTGTCACACATGAATCGTTTGTCAGGTCGATCACCACGCCAACGCTCGTCAATGCTGCCCCGCCTCATCCGGGAGGCGATGGACAAACACATATGGCATTCTGAACAAAGACCCGCGAAAGCGGGTTTTTTAATGTCCACACTGTCCACTGTCCACATTTTCGGTGGTCAATTGGTGGACGTAAGGCAATAAAAAAGGGGCTGGCACATAGCCAACCCCTTGTTTTTACACAATAACTCTGGATGTCGCGAAAGCGAATCTTAGTTAAGACGCTCTTTGATACGAGCAGACTTACCAGTGCGCTCACGCAGGTAGTACAGTTTAGCTTTACGTACAGCACCACGACGTTTAACAGCAATGCTGTCAACTACCGGAGAGTGAGTCTGGAAGACACGCTCAACGCCTTCGCCGTTGGAAATTTTACGAACAGTGAATGCAGAGTGCAGACCGCGGTTACGAATAGCGATAACCACGCCCTCGAATGCCTGCAGACGTTTTTTGGAACCTTCAACAACCCATACTTTCACTTCCACGGTATCACCCGGACGGAAGGAAGGTACGTCCTGCTTCATCTGCTCTTGTTCAATTTGCTTAATAATGTTGCTCATAATTTAATCTCTTATCCTGGGTAAACTGATATTCGGGGGCTTACGCCATCCCATCATGTTTATGTTGCTGTTTTGCGTGTTCAGTCTTGAACTCCGCCAGCAACCTTGCTTGCTCTTCAGTCAGAGCCAGGTTTTCCAGAAGTTCAGGTCTTCTAAGCCAGGTGCGGCCCAGCGACTGTTTCAGGCGCCAGCGACGTATCTCAGCATGGTTCCCCGACAGCAATACCGCCGGTACTTCCATCCCTTCTAACACTTCAGGTCGGGTATAGTGCGGGCAATCCAGCAACCCATCAGCAAAGGAATCTTCCGTTGCCGAAGCTTCGTGGCCCAGTACTCCTGGAATAAACCGGGAAACCGAGTCAATCAGCGTCATTGCCGGTAACTCACCACCACTGAGTACGTAATCTCCGATAGACCATTCTTCATCTATTTCGGTTTGAATTACGCGCTCATCTACCCCTTCATAGCGACCACACACCAGAATCAATTTTTGATTCGTTGCCAGTTCGCTGACGCCCGCTTGATCAAGCTTGCGTCCCTGAGGTGACAGATAAATCACTTTCGCGCCTTCACCCGCCGCGTCTTTTGCTGCGTGAATGGCATCCCGCAAAGGTTGCACCATCATTAACATCCCCGGTCCGCCGCCGTAAGGACGTTCGTCCACGGTACGGTGCCGGTCATGAGCGAAATCGCGTGGACTCCAGCTCTGGATGTTCAGCAGGCCTTTTTTTACTGCCCGGCCAGTTACCCCGTAGTCGGTAATCGCACGAAACATTTCTGGAAACAGGCTAACGATACCTATAAACACAAGCCAATCCCCATAGTGCCGTCTTTTTACCGTATATCCGGAGGTTTAAAAACCAGGATCCCAATCTACAACAATGGTTTGCGTAGCGAGATCGACTTTCTTGATAACCTGCCCATCGAGGAACGGAACCAACCGCTCCTTGATACCAAATGCATCTTTCAGGTTTGCCTTGATGACGAGTACGTCATTTGATCCGGTTTCCATCATATCGATGACTTTACCCAGACCATAACCTTCAGTGGTCACTACCTGGCAGCCCATCAGGTCTTTCCAGTAGTAGTCACCCTCTGCAAGTACAGGCAACTGCGTGGTATCTACGACAATTTCACAATTGGTCAGTAGATTCGCAGCATCGCGGTCATCAACACCTTTCAGTTTGATGACGATATCCTGATTGTGGTAGCGCCAGCTTTCCAGCTCAATGCTCTGCCACTGACCCGCCTTCTGGATAAACCAGGGCTGATAGTCAAAAATGCTTTCGGCGTCTTCGGTGGAGGAAAACACTCTGAGCCAACCACGGATACCGTATGTAGATCCAAGCTTACCCAATACAATCGGATTAACCGGGTTCTGCGCGGCGTGTTGCTTGCTCATCATGACCACCGTGACAGATTAAGCTGCTTTGTTTGCTGCTTTGATCAGCGTAGCTACGCGATCAGAAACGGTAGCGCCCTGGCCAACCCAGTGAGCGATACGATCCAGATCCAGGCGGGTGCCTTCTTCTTTCTCAGACGCGATCGGGTTAAAGAAGCCAACGCGCTCGATGAAGCGACCGTTGCGTGCATTACGGCTGTCAGTAACAACAACCTGGTAGAACGGACGCTTTTTAGCGCCGTGACGAGCTAAACGAATAGTTACCATAACATCCTCTTGTGTGAATAAAACACCAGGCCCCGTCGAGGAACGGAGCCCGGTGTCATATTAAAAGCCCGAAAATTTTACTGATTTTTGGGAAAAAAGCAATCAGCAGTTAATAACTCTGCTGTGGAAGGCCGTCGGCGGTGCTGACAGTTTGGTGCCGGCATGCGCGCAGTTACCGGAGCGTACACATAGTACGTGAGGATAACGAGCACACCCCGGTGCCAAAATGGCAAATAAGCCAGGCCGTTTTAGATCAGCGGCCGGGGAAACCAGGGGGCATCATGCCTTTCATGCCCCGCATCATTTTAGCCATACCGCCCTTCTTCATCTTCTTCATCATGCGCTGCATGTCGTCGAACTGTTTCAGCAGACGGTTTACATCCTGTACCTGCAAGCCGCAGCCCTGGGCGATACGGCGTTTGCGGGAGCCTTTGATAATTTCCGGCTTCGCGCGCTCTTTCAGCGTCATCGAGTTGATGATGGCTTCCATCCGCACCAGCACTTTATCATCCATCTGCGATTTAACGTTATCCGGGATCTGCCCCATACCCGGCAGTTTGCCCATCAGACTTGCCATGCCGCCCATATTTTTCATCTGGCGCAGCTGCTCGAGGAAATCGGTCAGGTCGAAGCCGTCGCCTTTTTTCAGTTTGGAAGCCAGCTTCTCAGCCTGAGCACGGTCGACTTTGCTTTCGATATCTTCAATCAGCGACAGTACATCGCCCATCCCGAGGATACGAGAAGCAATACGATCCGGGTGGAAAGGCTCCAGCGCTTCGGTCTTTTCGCCTACGCCGAGGAACTTGATCGGCTTACCGGTAATATGACGAATAGAGAGTGCTGCACCGCCACGGGCATCGCCGTCGACTTTGGTCAGCACCACCCCCGTCAGCGGCAGCGCTTCGTTAAACGCTTTTGCCGTATTGGCGGCATCCTGACCGGTCATGGCATCGACCACAAACAGGGTTTCTACCGGATTGATCGCGGCGTGAACCTGTTTGATTTCGTCCATCATCGCTTCATCGACGTGCAAACGACCGGCGGTATCCACCAGCAGCACATCGTAGAACTTAAGTTTGGCTTCTTTCAGCGCGGCATTGACGATATCTACCGGCTTTTGGGCAACATCAGACGGGAAGAAATCGACCTCAACCTGCTGCGCCAGGGTTTCCAGCTGTTTGATCGCCGCCGGGCGATACACGTCAGCGGAAACGACCATGACTTTTTTCTTGTGCTTCTCGCGCAGGAACTTCCCGAGTTTACCCACGCTGGTGGTTTTACCCGCACCCTGCAAGCCCGCCATCAGCACCACCGCTGGCGGCTGCGCGGCCAGATTCAGCACCTGGTTCTCTTCGCCCATCGCCGCAACCAGTTCGCCGCGCACGATTTTGATAAACTCCTGGCCCGGCGTCAGGCTCTTGTTGACATCGTGACCCACCGCTTTCTCTTTTACGCGGTTGATAAAATCACGGACAACAGGCAGCGCAACATCCGCCTCCAGCAGGGCCATGCGCACTTCGCGCAGCGTGTCTTTAATATTGTCTTCAGTGAGACGTCCGCGGCCGCTGATATTGCGCAGCGTCTGCGATAAACGATCGGTTAAATTATCAAACATTGTCTCTCGCCTGAGGTAAAACGATGGGCCGCCAGAGCGACGCATTACAGAAATTTGCCGCAGTATAACATGAAGACATTCTTGATGTATGTGACGCAACGGTTGGAGCCAACGTCACGTAAGGCTATACTGCTTTTCTTTCTCTTTCGGTCAACTGTCGACGCTACTATGCCCGTTTTCGCCCTGCTCGCTCTTGCTGGTTACTCTGTCAGTCTTGCGCTGATCATTCCCGGTTTGCTCCAGAAAAATAGCGGCTGGCGGCGTATGGCCATGTTGTCAGCAGTCATTGCGCTGATGTGCCACGGTTTTGCGCTGAAAGAACGCCTGTTCCCGGATGACGGTGGGCAAAACTTAAGCCTGCTAAACGTAGGTTCTCTGGTCAGCCTGATGATTTGTACCGTCATGACCGTTGTGGCGTCAAAAAATCGCGGCTGGTTGCTGCTGCCGATTGTCTACACCTTTGCCTTAATTAATCTCGCCTTTGCGATTTTTGTTCCCAATGAATACATCACCCATCTGGAAGCCAGCCCAGGGATGATGGTGCATATCGGGCTATCGCTCTTTTCCTATGCCACACTGATTATTGCCGCCATGTACGCGTTACAGCTGGCGTGGATTGATTATCAGTTGAAAAATAAACGCCTGGCGTTCAGCAGCGAAATGCCGCCATTAATGAGCATTGAGCGTAAAATGTTTCATATCACCCAGGTTGGCGTCGTACTGTTAACGCTCACCCTGTGTACCGGTCTCTTCTACCTGAAAAATCTCTTCAGCCTGGAAAATATCGACAAAGCCGTGCTGTCCATCATTGCCTGGTTTGTCTATATCGTCCTGCTGTGGGGCCACTATCATGAAGGATGGCGCGGTCGTCGGGTCGTCTGGTTTAACGTCGCAGGTGCGGGGCTTTTGACTCTGGCCTATTTTGGCAGCCGCGTCCTGCAACATCTTGTGAGTTAATCAAGAAGGAATTTCCCCTGGAACACATATCCACCACGACGCTGATCGTCACCCTGATCATCATGGTGGTGATTTCGGCGTACTTCTCCGGGTCTGAAACCGGCATGATGACCATCAACCGCTATCGCCTGCGTCACCTGGCAAAACAGGGGCACCGCGGAGCGAGGCGCGTTGAAAAGTTACTGCGTAAGCCGGACCGCCTTATTAGCCTGGTGCTGATTGGTAATAACCTGGTCAATATTCTCGCCTCGGCGCTTGGCACCATTGTCGGCATGCGGCTGTATGGCAATGCCGGGGTGGCGATTGCGACAGGGGTACTGACCTTTGTGGTACTGGTTTTTGCCGAAGTCCTGCCCAAAACCATTGCCGCTCTCTATCCGGAAAAAGTCGCCTTTCCCAGCAGCGTGTTACTCGCGCCTCTGCAAATCATCATGTTGCCGCTGGTCTGGCTGTTAAATAGCGTGACGCGCATATTGATGCGGATGGTGGGAATTAAAGCCGATGTGGTCATCAGCAGCGCACTGAGCAAAGATGAGCTGCGTACCATCGTGAACGAATCCCGCTCGCAAATTTCACGTCGCAATCAGGATATGTTGCTGTCGATTCTCGATCTCGAAAAAGTCAGCGTGAATGACATTATGGTGCCGCGTAATGAGATTGTCGGCATCGATATCAACGACGACTGGAAATCCATTGTTCGCCAGCTCACCCACTCGCCGCATGGCCGCATTGTCCTCTATCGAGGGTCTCTTGATGACGCTATCAGCATGCTGCGGGTACGTGAAGCCTGGCGTCTGATGCAGGAAAAGAAAGAGTTCACCAAAGAGGTCATGCTGCGCGCGGCCGACGAGATTTATTACGTCCCCGAGGGCACGCCGCTCAGCGTGCAGTTAGTGAAATTTCAGCGCAATAAAAAGAAAGTGGGCCTGGTGGTCGACGAATACGGCGATATTCAGGGGCTGATTACCGTCGAAGATATCCTGGAAGAGATTGTCGGAGACTTCACGACATCAATGTCCCCCTCGCTTGCCGAAGAGGTGACGCCGCAAAATGACGGTTCAGTCATCATTGAAGGCAGCGCCAACGTTCGCGAGCTTAACAAAGCCTTTAACTGGCACTTGCCGGAAGAGGAAGCCCGGACCATTAACGGTATCTTACTGGAAGTACTGGAAGAAATTCCGGCCGCAGGAACCCGGGTGCGTATCGAACAGTACGATATCGATATTCTCGACGTGCAGGACAATATGATTAAGCAGGTACGGGTTACCCCGGTAAAACCACTGCGAGAAAGCGTGAAAGAATAACGCAGGCTGAGACTCTGCCGTGGAACGCGTTTCTCATCAAAATAAATGACTGTCAATACTGCGCTCACATAACGCTTGCTACATATTTACATGGCTTTCCAGACTCTTTACTGTACCTATCCAAAGAAGACTTACAGGATTGTTCACTACATGAATAAGGACAAGATAAAACGGCCGAACATTACTCAGGTTGCTGCAGCAGCTAACGTCTCCCGTTCTACGGTTTCCCGTGCATTTAATAATCCTGAGTTGCTGACAAAGGAGACCGTACAGCGCGTTTTTGATGCAGCGAAAAAATTAGGCTACAGCTCAAATCAAGCCGCCAAGGCTTTACGAACTGGCCGCTACGGCAATATTGCCATCATTGTACCGGATATTGAAAACCCCTTTTTCCCTCCCATAATACGTGCAGCGCAGCTCTGTGCCGACGACGCTGGCTTAAGCGTTTTTCTTGGCGATGCCGATGAAAATCCTGGCAAAGAGAATATTCTGTTCAGTAAGTTCGCCAGTCAAGTGGAAGGAATTATTCTGGTTTCATCCCGTATGACTGATAAACAAATTATGCACAATGCGAAACTCTGTCCTGTGGTTCTGATTAACCGGGATGTTAAAGGACTACCGCGCATCCTGATCGATCCCACTGAGGGAATTTCTGCAGCAGTACGCTATCTCGTTGAAAATGGCCATCAACATATTGTCTATGTTAACGGCCCCATCAATTCATGGTCGAACCAGCAGCGTAACAAAGCGGCTTGTGCTGAAGCCCTACGTTGCGGAATTAAAATAGATACCGTCTCAGTGCCACGTTCGACATACGATGCGGGTAGACAGGTAGCAACGCTTTTTCCGCCGAAGACGACTGCCGCAATTGCATTTGACGATCTTGTCGCTCAAGGATTAATGGCAATGCTTCTGGAACAGGGGATAAAGGTTCCACAGGAATTCAGCATTATTGGCTGCGACGATGTCATCGGCGAATATCTGTTTCCTTCATTGACGACGATCTCCGCACGCAATGGTGATGCTGGGAAAACCGCAGTTAAACTGTTGCTCAACTTGCTACGAGAAAAAGAGATGTGTGACGTGCGCTATCTGCTGAATACCAGGTTGATCCTGCGAAATAGCACCGCCCCCTGCATTGACAACCGGTAGTACAGGAGGCGAACGGGACAACTCCCCAAACCTCATAGAGTGAGAGCCACTCGCAAACGCGTTGATCATACTGGCTGTTCATTCTTAAACGAACCAGCATTGCCAATGCGCGCGGTTTACTTAAGCCTTCGCCCCAGCCCCCATGTTTCCCGGATGACGAAATTGTCTTTATTTTCGTCATCCCATGAGAAACGGATAAGATCAGCACACTCCCCTACCTGCATTTTTCCCCTACCACCAACAAAATGCCCGGCATTGACCGTTGCCATGGACAGGGCGTCAGACAACGAGATCCCCGGTAGCGCCGCGCAGTAAGCCACACCGCATGAGAGCGGCTTTGCGGCCCCAGCTAAAAATGACGTTCCACTCATCGATAGACGACCTGTTTCGCTAAGCGTCACTTTTCCGCCAATTGGGCTAGTGTAATCACCAGGCGGCATGCCTCCTAATGCAGCAGTATCC
The DNA here is from genome assembly GCF_965644225.1 of Phytobacter sp. V91. NCBI lineage: Bacteria > Pseudomonadati > Pseudomonadota > Gammaproteobacteria > Enterobacterales > Enterobacteriaceae > Phytobacter > Phytobacter sp. V91. The sequence continues at coordinate 44,006 of NZ_CBFFRJ010000015.1, forward strand.
GAGACCAGTACGCTGCGCCCAATGCCTTTCGCGCGCAGCATGCTGAGGAGCGTTTCGCTCGGCAGATGGTGACCATCGGCAATAAACATCGCAGCCAGACGATCTTCAGCGAGTTGCGACCAGAGGTAATTGGGATGTCGGGCAAGGTGGGCGTGCATGCCATTACCCAAATGTGTTGACAGCCGCGCTCCGGCATCAACCGCGAGTTTGATCTCCTCGTGGTGACTATGGGTATGACCAATCGAAATCTGAACGCCAGTGCGGGTAACATTTTCTATATAGTCTACAGATTCCGGGAAATGTGGCGACAACGTAATTAGCCCCACCAAATTTCCACTACAGGCCTGCCATCGCGCAAATTCCTGAAGATCCGGCGGGCGCACGTACCGTTCTGGATGCGCGCCGCGCGGTCCGTCTTCCGGGGAAATGGCAGGCCCTTCAATATGAACATAAGGGATCATATGCCTGGCCATTGCATCCTCTTGTCTGGCCTGAGCAATAGTCCGTAGGGTATTTATTATCCTCTCTTGCGAACCCGTGATGATCGTCGGGATAAAGGTCGTCACTCCCACATTCAGTAACGCCTGCGCAAGGGAGATAACCGTACTGGTTGAGATATCATCAGCATTGATATCCCATCCGGCGTAGCCGTTAACCTGAAGATCGATGAGCCCTGGCGAGATCCACCACGTCTCGTCCCGTGGGCCAGGACGGATAGCCGTAATTTTTCCATCAGCAATGTCAACTGCAACGCTTTCGCCAGACGCCGGTAGCCGACCTGTTAATGTCAAAAACATTGTGCTTCACTCCCGCTATACAAGCCCTCAGGCAGCGATTGCTCATCAAGATAGAGAGAGCAGCGTGGATGACGTCTTAACGCTGTAGCAGGACAGGCGCTTGAAGCTTCTTCCGTTAGCGTGCGACGCACCGCCTCACGCTTTGCCGCACCCGGCACCAGACAAAACAGTTCCGCCGCGTCAAGCAAACGTGGGATCGTCAATGTTACGGCGAATTGCGGTACATCGTGCAAACGAGTGAAACATTTATCGTCCACCTGCTGCTGGCGACATAGCGCATCAAGTTTCACTTCTTTGACTGAACATGGATCGGCAAGATCGGCGACTGGCGGGTCATTGAATGCAAGATGTCCGTTAACGCCAATCCCCATAATGACAAAATCGATCGGCGCTGCGCTCAGCTTCTTACTGTAGGCATCAATACATGCAGCAACGCCCTTCTCCGGCTCGATCAGGTTAACTTCTTTTAGTGACAGATGCCGGAAGAATACGTGAGTCAACCAGTTGCCAAAACGCTGCGGAGCCTCTGCCGACAGGCCGATGTACTCGTCCATATGAAATGCCGATACGCGCTTCCAGTCGATACCCTCTATCCGCCGTAACTCATCCAGTGTTTCCTGCTGACTGGGCGCTGCCGCAAAAATGATACGCACCTCAGACTGTTGCGCCAGACGTTGCCTTAACGCCTTCGCAATATCCTGCGCGGCATTTCTCCCCAACAGAATGCGATCGGAGTAGCTTTTTATCGTTAAATCATATTCATAGATATCTTTGCGGATGTTCATCTTTTTCTCGTTTTTCATGAAAGTCACTGTGCTTTCCTTAATTTTCTGGCCAGTTGCACAGAAACAAGCGTTAAGGTACAGCAGGCAATCAGATAGAAAGACACCAGCGTCGATTCCCCGTCGTCCAGGGAGACAAGCGCAGTCGCGATCAGTGGTGTTGCTCCGGCAAAAATAACGCTGTTTAACTCCCTCGACAGCGCCATACCGGAAAAGCGATAGCGTGCAGGGAAAAGATGGGTGAGGAACGCACCCTGTGCGCCAGATGTTGCGCCGTGGCCGATACCATAGGCGATACTCATCGCCAGAATAATCATCAGTAAGCTCCCCGATTCGAGCATGGCAAAAAACGGGAATGCGAAAAGACCGAGGAAAATCGCGCCGAAAGAAAAAATAGTGGTGAAACCGTATTTATCCGCCAGTCGTCCCATTATCGGGGTCATAATGGTATTTACAGTGACAGCAATCATTAACGCCAGTAAGCCGTCAGACTTCGCCATCCCAAGCGTGTTAGCCATGTAACTCAAGCTAAAGACGCTCAGCACATAACCATACGCCAGATGCCCGGCCAGACTACAAAAGCCAAGCAGTACTTCCCGCCAGCTATTTTTCAGCAGAATAACCAGAGGGACCTGATTTTTTTCCCTTTTTTCTGCATTTTTCTCCTGAGCCTCAGCGTATTCCGGCGTCTCATCAAGATTTTTACGAATATAAATTGCTACCACAAACAGCAGTGCGGAAATCAAAAACGGAACTCGCCATCCCCAGCTCAGGAATACATCATCGGGTAATTGCGTGACGATAAAAAATGCGCTGCTTGAGCACAGGATCCCGATCCCCGTCGAGGCCATGATCAAGGATGTATAGAAAGCTCTGGAATTTTGCGGAACATACTCTGCAACGAAAGTTTGCGCGCCAGCGAGTTCTGCTCCGGCACCAAACCCTTGCAGCAGACGTAGTATCACCAGCAGAACCGATGCCATAATGCCAATATCATACCAGGTCGGTAACAACCCCAGCGCTACCGTGGCGCTGCCCATTAAAATAATAGAAAACAGCAGCGCGGGTTTTCTGCCATACCGATCGCCAATATGCGCAATAATCATCCCCCCCAGTGGCCTGGAAAGAAACCCGACCGCAAAAGTGGCAAAAGCCGCCAGCGTCGCTGCCGTTGGCGAAAGTGCTGGAAAGAAAAGTTTATTAATGACCAGTCCGGCTACAGCGCCATACAACGAATAATCGAACCACTCAATAATCGTACCGACCGCACTTGCCACCACCACTTTGCGGATAGTTCGCCGATCGGCATCGGATTCGCTCGCGGGTAATTGGGTATCTGCCGGTTCTATTATGCTTTGATTATTAACCATTATCTCATCCTTTATGAAAACGATTTAAATGATATCCATATTTAACTTAATGAATTAAAACAAAATAATAGAAACATCAAACTTAATTAATGCAAACTTATGAGATCGATTTCATTCTCATGGGTGACGAAATTGAAGTCAACCCTGCAACGATCATTAAGGCGTGTTACCTCACAAAATCAGATCAAGGAGGACGATCTTTTTGTTCAAAACGTATTTTTTGAGGATCGACCGGTGAACTGACTGGCTCTGCACCAGACAGTAAAAGAGAGACTTTTTCTGGGATCCTTTTCACGGAGGGACTTCAGTATCCAACGCAAGATATAAATCAAGTTCAGCGGTCAGAGTCTGGCCTGCGGGGAGGGCGTCTAAAACGCATTAGCATGCATCAAAAGGGAAGGAAAATATCACTGGAACAGCACACAATTTCAGGTATTTCTGCGATAACGGCCCGGAAATTCCTACCGGGCCGTTGGCCGGATGAGCATCGACGCCTTCCGACTATATCAATACTTACGAATTAGCCCTTCGCTTTCGCGACCGTGACCATTGCCGCACGAATCGTGCGACCGTTCAGCGTGAAGCCTTTTTGCATCACACCCAGTACGTTACCCGCAGCAACATCCTCAGACTCAACCATCGCAATGGCCTGATGCACATTAGGATCCAGCGGTACGTTGGTATCAGCAATAACTTCCACGCCGAATTTCTTCACCACATCCAGCATGGATTTCAGCGTCAGCTCAATACCTTCGACCATTGAGGCCATATCAGCATTGTCTTTGTCTGCCACTTCCAGCGCGCGCTCCAGGCTATCGATAACCGGCAGCAGTTCGTTGACAAATTTCTCCAGCGCGAATTTATGCGCCTTTTCAACGTCAAGCTCGGTACGACGACGCAGGTTTTCCATTTCGGCTTTAATACGCAGAACGCCATCACGTTCACGAGTCTGCGCTTCAGCCAGTTGCGCTTCGAGGTTGGCAATCTTCTCATCACGCGAGTCCACCTGCTCAGCACCAGCGTCTGGTTCAACTGCCTCAACGTTCTCGTGCTGATCCATGATAATTTCTTCCGGGGCTTGCCCGTCAGGCGTTTTCTGTTCTTTACTACTCATGAATTTCTCCGCGTTTTTTCGCAATCATCTCGCTAACTTCGCTTATTATGGGGATCTGTTTCCGGGTTTCAAGGGAACGCGGCACATTGTCATCATTCATTTGGCACAAGGACCACCAGAAAATGGCTCATCATTTCAAGTGTATTGGGATTGTCGGTCATCCGCGCCATCCAACTGCGCTTACGACACATGAAATGCTTTATCGCTGGCTGTGTACAAAAGGGTATGACGTCATCGTCGAACAGCAGATTGCACAAGAGCTGCAATTAAACACCGTGCGTACCGGCACGCTGGCGGAAATTGGCCAGCAGGCTGACCTCGCCGTCGTCGTTGGCGGCGATGGCAACATGCTGGGGGCGGCCCGTACGCTTGCGCGTTACGACATTAAAGTCATTGGTATTAACCGTGGCAACCTCGGCTTTTTGACCGATCTCGACCCGGATAATGCCCAGCAGCAGCTTGCCGATGTGCTGGAAGGCCATTACATCGCCGAAAAGCGCTTTTTACTGGAAGTGCAGGTCTGCCAGCAGGATTGCCAGAAACGCATCAGTACCGCCATCAATGAAATCGTGCTTCATCCGGGTAAAGTTGCCCATATGATAGAATTTGAAGTCTATATTGATGAAGTTTTCGCTTTCTCCCAGCGTTCGGATGGCCTGATTATCTCGACTCCCACAGGCTCAACCGCCTATTCGCTGTCCGCCGGTGGCCCCATCCTCACACCTTCTCTGGACGCCATTACGCTGGTGCCGATGTTCCCGCATACGCTCACGGCACGGCCGCTGGTTATCAACAGCAGCAGCACGATTCGCTTACGCTTCTCACACCGCCGCAACGACCTGGAAGTGAGTTGCGACAGCCAGATAGCGCTGCCGATTCAGGAAGGCGAAGATGTATTGATTCGCCGTTGCGATTACCACCTCAATCTTATCCACCCAAAAGACTATAGCTATTTCAATACATTAAGCTCAAAACTTGGTTGGTCAAAAAAATTATTCTGAAACCGGATACAGGGCTTTACTGTATATAAAACCAGTCATATACTGTAATTAAATACAGTTATGGTTTTTCATACAGGAAAGCAACCATGTTGGCACAACTGACCATTAGCAACTTTGCGATTGTTCGTGAGCTTGAGATCGACTTCCTCAGTGGAATGACAGCAATCACGGGTGAAACAGGCGCGGGTAAATCCATTGCGATTGACGCGCTTGGGCTCTGTCTCGGTGGTCGTGCTGAAGCCGATATGGTGCGCGCTGGCTCCGCCCGGGCCGACCTCTGCGCACGCTTCGCTCTGAAAGACACCCCAGCGGCCCAGCGCTGGCTGGAAGCCAATCAACTTGAAGATGGACGTGAGTGTTTACTTCGCCGGGTGATCAGCAGCGACGGGCGTTCACGCGGCTTTATTAACGGCACTGCGGTTCCTCTTTCCCAGTTGCGCGAACTGGGCCAGCTTTTGATTCAGATCCACGGGCAACATGCGCACCAGTTGCTGGTTAAATCCGAACACCAGAAAGCGTTGCTGGATGGTTATGCAGGTGAGTACGCACTTACTTTGCAGATGGCTGAACGCTACCGCCTCTGGCACCAGAGCTGCCGTGAACTGGCACAACATCAGCAGCAGAGTCAGGAACGCGCGGCCCGTGCCGAACTGCTGCAATATCAGTTGAAAGAGCTGAATGAATTTAATCCGCAGCCGGGCGAGTTTGAGCAGATTGATGAAGAGTACAAACGCCTTGCCAACAGCGGGCAGTTACTCAGCACCAGCCAGCAGGCCCTCAATCTGCTGGCCGATGGCGAAGACGCGAACCTGCAAAGCCAGCTATATACGGCTCGCCAGATGGTGACCGAGCTTGCAGGGATGGATACCAGCCTGTCCGGCATCCTGAATATGCTCGAAGAAGCTTCCATTCAAATCTCTGAAGCCAGTGATGAATTGCGCCATTATTGCGACCGTCTGGACCTCGACCCTAACCGCCTTTACGAACTTGAGCAGCGCATTTCTAAGCAGATTTCGCTGGCGCGTAAGCACCATGTCAGCCCGGAATTGCTGCCTCAATACCATCAGTCATTGCTGGATGAGCAACAGCAGCTTGACGATCAGGCCGATTCACAGGAAACCCTGAAACTGGCTGTCGATAAACATCATAAGCAGGCGCTGGAGAGCGCCACTCACCTCCATACCCAGCGCAAAATTTACGCTCAGGAACTGGCTCAACTGATCACTGAAAGCATGCATATGCTCTCCATGCCTCATGGCGTCTTTGATATTGATGTGAGCTTTGATGAACACACGCTGACCGCAGAAGGCGCAGATCGTATCGAGTTCCGGGTCACCACCAACCCCGGTCAACCGCTCCAGGCCATTTCGAAAGTGGCGTCCGGTGGTGAATTGTCACGTATTGCTCTGGCAATCCAGGTGATCACCGCGCGGAAAATGGAAACCCCGGCATTGATTTTCGATGAAGTGGATGTGGGTATCAGTGGCCCAACGGCTGCGGTGGTCGGCAAGCTGCTGCGTCAGCTGGGCGAATCCACCCAGGTGATGTGTGTGACCCATCTGCCGCAGGTGGCAGGCTGCGGTCATCATCACTTCTATGTCAGCAAAGAAACGGACGGCGAGATGACTGAAACCCATATGCAGCCGCTGGACAAACGCGCGCGGCTACAGGAGCTGGCTCGCCTGTTGGGCGGCAGCGAAGTGACCCGAAATACTCTGGCAAATGCGAAAGAGCTGCTTGCTGCCTAAACTTTTTGGCAAAACCCAGGTCTCAGTACACGATAAATTCGCCGCAGGACCAGGTCGCAAAGGTTTAAAACTGGCGAAAGTTCTATTATTATCGGCATATTACAAATGAGCTACGTACTGTTCGGGCCCGAAAAGGAATCAAATCATTATGCGTTGTAAAATGCTGACTGCTGCCGCAGCGGTTCTGTTGATGTTGACCGCAGGCTGTTCCACTGTGGAGCGAGTGGTATACCGCCCAGATATCAATCAAGGGAACTACCTGACTCCGAATGACGTTTCTAAAATCCGTGTGGGGATGACACAACAGCAGGTTGCGTACGCACTGGGAACTCCGATGATGACCGACCCGTTCGGCAGCAACACCTGGTTCTACGTGTTCCGTCAGCAGCCGGGCCATGAAGAGGTCACCCAGCAGACACTGACTCTTACCTTTAACAGCAGCAGCGTGTTAACCAACATAGATAACAAGCCTGCACTGACCAAAGAGTAATTCCCACATAATGGCGCCTCCTGGCGCCATTATTCATTTCAGGGAGAGATAACGATGGCGGTACCGGAAAGTAAAACCGAATTACTGACGGCAATGGAAAAATCCGCGCTGGCGCTGCGTAAGAAACTTGAACGCATCCCGCAGGATATCGCCTTTGAGAAACGGCTTGCAGGGCATGTTGCCGGAACGCAAATAAGCGTCGCCAACCTGGTCAGTTATTTAATTGGCTGGGGTGAGCAAGTGCTTCACTGGCATCAGCAGGAAGCCGCAGGCAAGGAGATTGACTTCCCGGCGCCTGGCTTTAAATGGAATGAGCTGGGCAAACTGGCACAGAAATATTACGCCGACTATGAGCACATAGACGCCTGGCCGCAGCTGCTTATCATGCTGGAAAACAATCAGCGGCAGCTCAATGAACTGGTGAACGGATACAGCGACGATGCGCTTTATCATCAGCCCTGGTACGGCAAATGGACTCGTGGGCGGATGATCCAGTTCAATAGCGTCTCACCCTACAAAAATGCGAGTGGCCGCCTGAATCCACTGTTAAAAACGCTCACCGCAACGGCGTAAGATTATTTCTTTGCCGATTGCTCCGCACGCTGGCGACGCAACTCTTTAGGATCGGCAATTAACGGGCGATAGATTTCAATGCGATCGCCCTCGCCCACCAGGTCATGCAATTTGGCCGGGCGGCTGTAGATACCAATTTTATTTTTTGCCAAATCAATATCCGTTCGCAGCTCAAGCAGGCCGGAGGCCACAATCGCCTGCTCAATGGTCGAGCCCTCATCAACGGTGACCCGCTGCAGATACTGTTTTTCCGGCAATGCATAAGCGACTTCAACAACAATCTTACCCGGCACTGTAAACCTCTTTCGCCCGCAGGGTAAACGCCTGCACCATGTTAAGCGCCAGCTCTTTGAAGATCCGGCCAAACGCCAGTTCTATCAGCTTGTTGGTGAATTCAAAATCAAGGCTGAACTCAATGCGACAGGCGTCAGCGCTCAGGGGAACAAACTTCCAGCCACCCATTAACTTTTTGAAGGGCCCATCAACAAGATGCATCAAAATAGTCTGGTTTGCGGTCAGCGTATTGCGGGTGGTAAAGGTTTTACTGATCCCCGCTTTGGAGACATCCACCGCCGCTGTCATCTGCGTCGGGCCGGATTCCAGAACCCGGCTCCCGGTACAACCAGGCAGAAACTCCGGGTAAGAGGTCACATCATTGACCAGTAAATACATTTGTTCGGCACTGTAAGGAACCAGCGCGCTCCGGCTAATCTGAGGCATAACATTTCCTGCAATCACACAATCGGCAAATAATAACATTTCCCCAGGATGAAAGGAAAACGCTACGCCGGAACTCGTGCTAAGATAACGCGTTGAACCTCACAGGATGCAATGAGGTCTTTTTTTAGATATCAGATTATTAATGGCTTCACGACACCTATGACAAAGAAAAAAGTACACAAACCCGGTTCCGCTAGCATTGCGCAGAATAAACGCGCCCGCCACGAATTTTTCATTGAAGATGAATTTGAAGCAGGCCTGTCTTTACAGGGCTGGGAAGTAAAATCTCTGCGTGTGGGAAAAGCGAACATTGGCGACAGCTACGTTATCCTTAAAGATGGCGAGGCGTTCCTGTTCGGCGCTAACTTCACGCCGCTGGCGGTGGCCTCAAGCCATTACGTCTGCGACCCGACCCGCACCCGCAAGCTGCTGCTTAACCAGCGCGAACTGGATTCCCTTTACGGCCGCGTTAATCGCGAAGGCTACACCGTAGTTGCTCTCTCCCTCTACTGGAAGAATGCCTGGTGTAAAGTGAAGATCGGCGTGGCGAAAGGTAAGAAACAGCACGATAAACGTAACGACCTGAAAGATCGCGAATGGCAGCTGGATAAAGCCCGCATTATGAAAAACGCAGGCCGCTGATGATAACGTGGACGCCTACCAGCAAGCGTCCACTGCTTGCCTGACCCGCTTTACCTAGCGTTCACGCAGCGCTTCGTTGACCTTGTTCAGCGGTTTGATCAGGTAATCAAGCACCGATTTCTGTCCGGTTTTAATTTCCACGTTAGCCACCATACCGGGCAGGATCGGGAAACGTTTACCGCTCTTGTTTTCCAGCTCTGCGCTTTTGGTTCGCACATAGACGCGGTAATAGAACTGATCGCGGCGCACCTCATCCTGCAAGGTATCCGGCGAGACCACTTCCACTGTCCCTTCGAGATCGCCATAGATTGAAGAATCATAGGCTGTCACTTTGACGGTAGCAGGCAACCCTGGACGGATATAGGCGATATCACGAGGGTTAATGCGGGTCTCCACCAGCAACTGATCTTCCAGCGGCACAATCTCCATCAGCTTGCCGCCAGGCTGTAACACGCCGCCGACGGTCGTCACCTGGATATCTTTGACTATCCCACGTACCGGTGACGACAACGTGGCCCTGTCGACCTGGTCAGCTTTCCCCGCCAGTACCTGTAATTGCGCATCGAGATCGGCGTTATTTTTCACCTGCTCCTCACGCGCACGCAGGGCAAACTGATTCCGCGCCTCATCGATTTTGCCTTTCAGCTCCGCGGCCTGGCGCTGCAATCGGATCACCTCGACGTCGCTGGCAGCCCCTCTGGCCACCAGTGGCTGAGTCATTTTTAACTCGGCATTCACCAGTTGCATGGCTTTTTGCAGATTAGCCACCGTCTCATCGAGATTACGCCTGCGCGACTCGTAAAGCTGACGTTCACGTGCCACCAGATCGGATTCACGCATCGATTCGGCGCTAAAGCGCAGTGGTTCCCCGGTAAGCTCAGAGCGTAAACGCTCACTGGAGGCGCGCAGCGCACGCGCCCTTGCTGCGGCTTCACCGTAGTTAGACTGGAAACGCGTAGGATCAAGACGGGCCAGCATCTGCGCGCGTTCAACGATATCGCCCTCTTTCACCATCAGCGCGCTGACGATCCCCCCGTCGAGGCTTTCAATCACCTGCGCGTGGGTCGATGGGGTTATTTTTCCCGTCCCTACCGTGACTTCATCAAGGATGGCCCACGCCGACCAGACCACAAACAGCACCATAGCAATCAGCGTTAACCAGATAACCGATGAATAAAAACGCCCCTGGCGCGCCAGGTCATCCTGCATAGTCAGTTGACTCATTCGCGGCTCCTCAGGCGACCGACGCCACATTGCTGCTGCGCGCCGCCTGTTGCAGCAGCGAATCTCGTGGCCCATCGGCCACCACCTTACCGTTTTCCATCACCACGATGCGGTCCACCAGATTAAGCAGCGCCGGACGATGGGTGACCAGCACCAGCGTGCGTCCGGTCAGCCATTGCTGAAGCTGGCGAATAACCCAGGCTTCCAGCTGTTCGTCCATGGAAGCAGTCGGCTCATCCAGCAACACAATCTGCGGATTGCGGACGATCAGGCGACTGAGCAGCACCATTTGCCGCTGCCCGCCCGACAGGCCGCGCCCGCCCTCGTTGATCAGGCGATCGAGGCTGGCCGCATCCTGTTGGATCATGCCGATCGCACCGCTGATCCGTAGCGCCTGGATCAGTTCCGCCTCCGTCGCATGCGGGTGACCCAGCATCAGGTTCTGGCGCAGTGTGCCAAAAAAGAGTCGCGAATCCTGCGACAGATAGCCGACCTGCCGTCGCACATCGACGGGATCGACATGCGCCATATCCACGTCATCAATGATTATCTTGCCTTTAGTGGCCTGCGCCTGGCCGGAGAGCAACTTCAGCAACGTCGATTTACCGGCACCGGTCTTGCCAAGAATGGCGACACGCTCACCCGGTTTGATTTCCAGCTCGCCGATTTGCAACGCCTGGTCGCCCTTTTCCACATCGTAGCTGTATTGCACCTGCTGCACCTGGTAATGGCCTGCCAGCACCGGGCAGTGCGCCATTTTTTTATCGGCTTCTTTATCCAGCGGTTTTTTTAACAGGTCATTAAGGCCGGTCATCGCCATTTTGGCATGCTGCTAGCGCGAGAAAACCATGGTGAGTTGCATCAAAGGCGCGATGGTACGTGATGAAAGCAGGCTACAGGCAACCAGCGTACCGGTGGTGATAGCACCATCCAGCACCAGGAAGGTGCCATACACCAGCATGCCGGCGTAGGTAATTTGCTGCACCGTGGAGGCCCAACCGCTCAGCCTTGCCCCCCACACGCGCTGCTTCATACCGATGTTCGCCCCCACCGAGTGGGTATGTTCCCACTGGCGTTGAAAATAGGGTTCAGCCTGCAAGGCCTTAATGTCTTCCACCCCTTCAATAGATTCCACCAGCACCGCATTACGGATTGCGCTCTCACGCATCCCCTCTTTGGCAAGTTTCGCCATCGGCCACTGCACCAGCAGACCAGGGATCACAATCAGCGGGATGGCAATCAGCGGAATGATCACCAGCGGCCCGCCCACCAGCGCCATAATGCCGAGGAACAACAGAACGAAGGGGATATCCATCGCCGCACCGACGGTGGTGGAGGTCAGCAGCTCACGCACCTGATCGATTTCACGCAGTTGCGAAATAAACGATCCTGTCGATTTCGGGCGTGAATCGTTTTTAATCGCCAGCGCCCTGGCAAAAAAGAGCGAGGAGACTTTCAGGTCAATGTGCTTACCCATAAGGAAGGTGCGATTTAATCGGTGGGGTTCAGTGGAGTCCTTATCTGTATTAGCCTTACCTTAGCTGAGCTGTATG
>NZ_CBFFRJ010000016.1:0-55462 GCF_965644225.1 Phytobacter sp. V91
GCCTGCGTCAGGAAGCTGGTGACCATCCTGAACGCCATGGTGCGTGACAATACAAAATGGGCGGCAGGTTAGCTGCCGCCCATTGACTTTAAACACAGCTGCTCTCCCACCGGGAGAGGGAACCGATCGTGCGGGCTCGCTTTTCTCCCTCGCCCCCATAAAAAAACCGGCGCATCTGCACCGGTTTTTTTTATCACGCATCCGCATTTACGCGCGCGGTTTCTCGCCATTCACGTCCTGATCGACGGCAAAGCAGGCCACCAGTTGACCATCGTACTCTTTCAGTTCCGGCTGCAACTGAGTGCAAGGGCCGAAGCGACGACGGCAACGGGCGTTGAACGCACATCCCGGCGGCGGGCTCAACGGGCTTGGCAGCTCGCCGGTCAGCTTGATACGCTCGCGACGCTCATCCGGGTTCAGACGCGGCGTCGCAGAGAGCAACGCCTGGGTGTACGGATGACGCGGGTTAGAGAAGATCTGATCCTTGGTGCCTTTCTCCACGCAACGGCCCAGATACATCACCATCACTTCATCAGCAATATGCTCAACCACCGACAGATCGTGAGAGATGAAGACATAAGACAGGCCTAAATCCTGCTGTAAGTCCATCATCAGGTTCAGCACCTGCGCACGCACGGAGACGTCCAGCGCGGAGACAGGTTCATCGGCTATCACCACGTCCGGGTCGAGCATCAGACCGCGGGCAATGGCAATACGCTGGCGTTGACCGCCGGAGAACATATGCGGATAGCGATCATAATGTTCGGTTTTGAGGCCGACCTTCGCCATCATCTCCAGCGCTTTCTCTCGACGCTCAGCCTTACTCAGAGTCGAGTTAATTTGCAGCGGCTCTTCCAGAATCTGCCCCACTTTTTTACGCGGGTTCAGTGAACCATAGGGGTTCTGGAACACAATCTGGATTTTCTGCCGACGCAGTTTTTGCGCGTGCGGATCGTGCTTGAGCAGATCCTGACCCTGGTAGTAAAGCTCACCCCCGGTCGGGGTTTCAATCATCGTCAACAAACGACCCAGCGTCGATTTACCACAGCCTGACTCACCCACCACTGCCAGCGTTTTACCGCGCTCTAAGGTGAAGGAGACGCCATCCAGCGCTTTTACCAGACGTTCTGGGGCAAACATGCCCTTTTTCACCGGGTAGTGCTTTTTCAAATCAATGGCCTGCAACAAGTGTTGCGTGGCGGCCTCATGCGTACTCATAGGGTCGGCCTCCCGGCATCATCGAGTGGATAGTGGCATTTCGACTGGCGTGCGCCAGCAAGGTTGTTCAGTTCAGGCTCTTCAGTACGGCATTTGTCGGTTGCATAGGGGCAGCGCGGATTAAGCAAACAGCCGTTCGGACGGTCGTACTTACCCGGTACCACACCTGGCAGCGACGCCAGACGGGCTTTATCCTGGGCAAACTCCGGCAGCGCACGCAGCAGAGCCTGGGTGTAAGGATGACGCGGCGCGCGGAAGATATCCGTCGCAGCACCCGTTTCCACTACCTGACCGGCATACATCACAATAATTTTATGCGCAGCTTCGGCCACCAGCGCCAGATCGTGAGTAATCAGGATCAGCGCCATATTCTCTTTTTGCTGCAATTCGAGCAGCAGCTCGATGATTTGCGCCTGGATGGTCACATCCAGCGCGGTGGTTGGTTCATCGGCAATCAGCAGTTTTGGCTGACAGGCAATCGCCATAGCAATCATCACACGCTGGCTCATCCCACCAGAGAGCTGGTGCGGATAAACATCCAGACGCGATGCCGGATCCGGAATACCGACCTGGTTGAGCAGGTCAATCGCACGCTGGCGACGGGTTTTCTTGTTGCCACCCTGGTGTACCTTAATCGCTTCCATAATCTGGAAACCGACGGTATAGCAGGGGTTGAGGCTGGTCATCGGATCCTGGAAAATCATCGCCACTTCGGAGCCCACCAGACTGCGGCGCTCTTTTTCCGAAATGAGTTTCAGATCCTGACCGTTGAATTCCAGGCTCTCCGCCATCACACGGCCCGGATAATCAATCAGCCCCATGATCGCCAGTGAGCTGACCGACTTACCTGAGCCGGATTCACCGACGATACCGACAACTTCGCCCTGATTTACGCTGTAGCTTACGCGATCTACAGCGCGGAACGCGGCCCCTTCATCACCGAAGTGCACCGACAATTTATCTACATTTAATAACGCCATCTCGAACCCCTTACTGCTTCAGTTTAGGATCGAGCGCATCACGCAGGCCGTCACCCATCAGGTTAAATGCCAGCACCGTCAGCAGGATCGCCAGACCCGGGAAGGTCACGACCCACCAGGCACTTTGCGCGAACTGCAACACGTCGGAGAGCATGGTGCCCCACTCCGGTGTTGGCGGCTGCGCGCCCATGCCAAGAAAGCCGAGGGCGGCCATGTCGAGAATGGCGTTCGAGAAACCGAGCGACGCCTGAACAATCAGCGGCGCAAGGCAGTTAGGGAAGATATTGACGAACATCTGGCGCATCGCCCCTGCACCCGCCACGCGCGAGGCGGTAACGTAGTCGCGGTTAACTTCCACCAGCACGGCGGCGCGGGTTAGTCGCACGTAGTGCGGCAAGGCGACAAAGGTCAGGGCAAGCGAGGCGTTGACTATCGAGGGACCAAAAATGGCCACCAGCACCAGAGCCAGCAGCAGACTTGGCAGCGCCAGCATGATGTCGACAATACGCATAATGATGGTATCAGCCAGGCCGCCGAAGTAACCGGCAACCAGGCCCAGAATAATCCCCATCACCAGCGACAGCACCACCACCAGGCAGCCGACCAGCAGAGACAGGCGTGCGCCGAACATCAGGCGCGATAAGGTATCGCGGCCCACATCATCGGTGCCGAGGATATGCGACCATGTGCCGCCATCCTGCCATACCGGCGGCGCCAGCAGCGCATCGCGGAACTGTTCTGCCGGGTTGTGCGGTGCGAGAACGTTCGCAAAAATCGCAATCAGCAGCATGATAACAACGTAGACCAGGCCAACAACTGCGCCTTTGTTACGTTTGAAATAGTGCCAGAACTCCTGCAACGGAGTCATAGGCACCGGTGCAGAGATAACTTTAGTTTCAGTGGTTTGTGACATGATGGCCCCTTACTTCTTATGCCGAATACGCGGGTTCACCACGCCGTAAAGCAGGTCGACCAACAGGTTGACGACAATAATCATCGTCGCGACCAGCAATACCCCACCCTGCACCACCGGATAATCACGGCGTTGCAGTGCGTCAATCAGCCAGCGCCCAAGGCCCGGCCACGAGAAGATAGTTTCCGTCAGGATCGCCCCTGCCAGCAGTGTCCCCACTTGCAAACCGATAACCGTGACCACCGGCAGCATAGCGTTACGCAGCGCATGCACGATGATAACGCGCATCCGGGTCAGACCCTTGGCACGGGCGGTACGAATGTAATCTTCACCCAGGACTTCCAGCATTGAGGAGCGGGTCATACGGACAATCACCGCCAGCGGGATAGTCCCCAGCACAATGGCCGGCAGGATCATATGCGCGACGGCATCGATAAAGTTGCCTTCCTCGCCCCAGATGGCGGTATCTATCAGCATAAAGCCGGTCAGAGGCTTGCTGTCGTCAAGGAACACCATATCGCTGACACGCCCGGAGACCGGCGTCAGGTTCCAGTGCACCGACACCAGCATAATCAGCATCATGCCCCACCAGAAGATAGGCATGGAGTAACCGGTCAGTGCGATACTGACAGCGGTATGGTCGAAGATGGATCCACGTTTTACCGCGGCCAGCACGCCCACCGGAATACCCACGGCGACGGCAAAAATCATGGCGCAGACACCAAGTTCCATTGTCGCCTGAAAGCGCGGCACGAACTCGTCCCACACCGGAAGACGGCTCTTAAGAGAGATGCCTAAATCACCGTGCAACACACCCCAAACATAGTTGACGTACTGCTCCCACAGCGGCTTGTTCAGGCCAAGCTCAGCCAGTAACTGAGCATGACGCTCAGGAGAGAGCCCACGCTCACCTGCCATGATCATCACCGGATCGCCAGGGATCATATGGACGAAGGCAAAGGTGAGAAGGGTGATACCGATAAACGTAGGGATGACAAGCCCTAAACGTCGGAGGATGAACTGCAACATAACCCGGATTCTCTGTAGTGACGCTTCACGAAGCTCGCGAGACGTCTTTATTGCTCACAAATAAGTTCTCCCTCTCCCTCAGGAAGAGGGCCGGGGTGAGGGAGGCATCGCCTGAGTCCCCCACCCTGACCCTCTCTCCCAAAGGAGAGGGAATAAAGCGTAGTGCTTTTTTGATTATTCTACTGACACATTTTCGAAGTGGTGTTTGCCGAGCGGATCAACCACATAGCCTTTGACTTCTTTACGCACTGGCTCATATACGGTGGAGTGAGCCACGATCAGCGCCGGAGCCTGATCATGCATCACAACCTGAGCCTGTTTGTACAGTTCAATACGCTTGTTGTGGTCGTCGGTAGAACGTGCCGGTTGAATCAGATCTTCAAACGGCTTGTAGCACCAGCGAGAGTAGTTGGAACCTTGTTTTGCCGCATCGCAGCTGAACAGGGTTGCGAAGAAGTTGTCCGGATCCCCATTGTCCCCGGTCCAGCCCATCATCACAGCCTGGTGTTCGCCTGCTTTAGCACGTTTCAGGTACTCGCCCCACTCGTAGGTCACGATTTTGGCCTGTACGCCGATTTTTGCCCAGTCAGCCTGAACCATTTCAGCCATACGGCGTGCGTTCGGGTTGTACGGACGCTGAACAGGCATTGCCCACAGCTCAACGGTAAAGCCTTTCTCGTGGCCGGATTCTTTCAGCAGTTGCTTCGCTTTCTCAACGTCATAGGTGTAATCCTTAACGTCGTCGTTGTAGCCCCACATGGTTGGCGGGATCAGGTTTTTCGCCGCAGTACCTGCACCCTGGTAAACCGCTTTGATGATCGCGTCTTTGTTCACCGCGTAGGTCAGCGCCTGACGTACTTTCACGTCGTCAAACGGTTTTTTCTCGGTGTTGAAGGACAGATAACCGACGTTCAGACCCGCCTGCTCCAGCAGGTTGATGTTTTTGTCCTGCTTCATACGCGCGATGTCAGCCGGGTTCGGGTACGGCATAACCTGGCACTCGTTTTTCTGCAGTTTGGCATAACGTACAGAGGCGTCAGGCGTGATGGAGAAGACCAGACGATCGATCTGCGGCTTGGTGCCCCAGTAGCCTTCAAAGGCTTTGTACAGAATGCGGGAGTCTTTCTGGTATTGCAGCAGCTGGAACGGACCGGTACCGATCGGATCCAGGTCAACTTTGTCCGGCGTACCGGCTTTCAGCATGTTGTCTGCATATTCTTTAGAGAGAATAGAGGCAAAGTCCATTGCGAGATCAGCAAGGAACGGTGATTCCGGGCGAGTCAACACGAACTGAACGGTATTGTCGTCAACCTTCTTCACTTCGCTGATCAGGTCTGGTAAGCCCATACCTTCGAAGTATTCGTAGCTACCGCCAGAGACTTTGTGGTACGGGTTGTCAGCATTTTTCTGACGATCGAAGGAGAACACAACGTCATCAGCGTTGAATTCACGCGTCGGTTTGAACTCTTTGTTGTCCTGCCACTTCACGCCTTTACGCAGGTGGAAGGTGTAGGTTTTACCATCAGCGCTGACTTCCCATTTCTCAGCCAGGCCAGGAATAACTTCAGTGGTCCCTGTTTTGAACTCAACCAGACGATTGTAGATCGGTACAGAGCTTGCGTCGTAAGTAGTACCAGAGGTGAAAAGCTGTGGGTTAAAGCCCTCGGGCGAACCTTCTGAACAGTAAACCAGGGTTTTTGCCTGCACGCTTGCCGCCACAGTCATCGCCACCAGGCTAAGACCGAGCTTCAGCATCCCTGACTTCTTCAAGGAAATACTCATTATTCTGCTCCAATGTGATATGTGTTGTTACCCTTGCGCTGGGCTATCCGACAGGCCTTTATTAGATTTTTACCTGGACTTATCGGCAATTATGAGAGATGGGAAATCCTTTCACGGGTTGACTGAGTTGCAGTGCAGATTCTCCATGAAATGCCCCTCATGCCCTACAATCTGTCAATAGAATGTCAAAACGTCAATACAGGTAACGGGGATTTACATCACTGATGAGAATCAACAAACAAAGTGAAAAAAAACTTCAAGGCGCTATTTTCAGCAGGTAAATTTGTGCTACTCGCCACATGGCAGAATAATTCCCTTAAGAATAAACTGAACATAGTGTTTATCGTTTGAACAGATTATGAAAAATTTCTGACGAAATGCTGAATATCTGAGCGATAAATACCGGGAACATTAAAACGCACAGCGTAAAATGCTGACCTTATCCATAAGCAACGCGAAAAAAGATTTATCTATATATAAAAAATACAATGGAATATGTCACAGAACAGGGAGTTGGCAGGGCGAAGTAAGGTTAAATCTGGGTTAAAAATCGGGACTTTTTTTGCCCGGCGATGTGAGAAGAATAACATTCACCGGGCATCGTGAGACAACATTCACAGCGACTCAGGCAATACCAGTCGTCACCGTAAAGGAGCGAGTCGCCTGTGGCGCCAGGTCGATTAACGTGCCGTTACGCCGGGCGGCAAGATAACCTTCCGGACGGCAGGTTGCCGGCAAGGCAAATGCGGCAACCTGTTGATCGCCATTATATAAGATCCAGCGGGTCACATAGTTCAGCTCCGCACTGGAGAAGCGAGTGACAAAGGTGGTGCCATCCGGCGAGATCATACGAAATTCAGGCCTGTCGGTATAATCAGACAGTTTGTCGGCAAAGAAGACGATTTCCGGGTCATAAAACGCCGCCTGATTAAGCGTTGCCAGAGTCGCCTCCCCCTGCAATATGCGCTGATTGAACGCCAGCCACTGTTCGGTCGGTTTTACATGGGCCGGTACCGACTCACGCAGTTTTAACGCCGTATCCGGGATATTCTGGCTAAAGGTGGCGTCCGGCACATACGCGTAGTTCATATGGCACATGTACTGTAACGGCATTGCCACCGAGGCCAGGTTGGTCACCGCCATATGAATATCAAAAAGCGCGCTGGCCTTATGCATGACCACCGCAGGCCGTGCCTGATAATGATGACCAAAGCCCATCACATACTCGTAGCTCCCGCTGATGCGCAGGCTGTCGCCGTCAAGCTCCAGCCAGGCCTCGTCCATCGCCGCACAGGCCATTTCACCGTGCAGCGGATGGGTATCTTCCGCAGACGGGCAGCCGTTCGCCAGCAGCCCGGAATGGAAAGCAAAGCAGCCGTAGGTCGCCACCACTTCGCTTGCCGGTTTCGGCTGGCTAAACATATTGCGCATGGTCAGGTCATGACCATCAAACTGCGCGTCCCAAATCATCTGCCCCATCCAGGGCAGAATGACGAGATGACCACGACTGTTTTCGACCTTCAGCCCTTCCACACCGCTGGCGTAGCGAAAGGCAGTCACCGTGAAATCGCTGTTTTCCACTATTGTTCGCGGTTGCTCCGTAAAAAGCGTCCGCCATAAAGCGATACGTGTTGCCATGATAACTCTCCTCAAGATGCCGTGGCGGCGGCCAGTTCATCGCGCACTTTGCTTTCACGCCAGAAGTAGAGGCCGACGTAAACAAAGCACAGCATGGAGACCAGGAACGAGAGCTGTAATGAGTGGAGCATATCAGCAACATAACCCTGAATCGCCGGCACCACCGCTGCCCCCACAATCGCCATCACAATCACTGCGCCCGCCATCTCGGTATGTTGATTATCGACCGTGTCCAGGGTTCTGGCGTAAATGGTCGCCCAGCAGGGGCCAAACAGTACGCTCACCATCACCGCGACATACACCGCGCTAAAACCAGGGGCCAGCGCCACCCAGGCCAGGAACAGCGCGCCAATCACGGAGTAGAGGATCAGCACCTTCTCCGGGTTAAAGCGGGTCATCAAAATGTTGGCGATAAATTTACCGATAAAGAAACAAACGAAGCTGTAGACCATAAAGTTGGAGGCATCGCGTTCGTTGATATCCCCAAGTTCCAGCGCCAGACGGATGGTGAATGACCAGACCGCCACCTGCATGCCGACATACAGGAACTGCGCCACAATGCCGCGACGAAAACGGCTGTTCCCGGCCAGATAACGCAGCGTATCCATCGCTGACGGGCGCTTGTGGTTCGCGGTTTGCGCCACTTTGCAGGTCGGGAAGCGGGTCACCAGGAACAGCACCATGACGACCACCAGCACCATAATCATGTACTTGTACGGCTCAAGGGTGTTTTCCAGCATCAGCACTTTGAAGTTATGGATCTGCTCCGCATTCATGCCAGCCATCTGTTTTTCCAGGCTTTCGCCCTCGGAAAAGACCAGATATTTACCCAACAAAATACCGACGACCGCGCCAATCGGGTAAAAGGTCTGGCTGATATTCAGGCGCAGCGTGGCGTGGGATTTCGGGCCGATCATCGAACTGTAGGTGTTCGCTGCGGTTTCCAGGAAACTCAGGCCGATGGCAATCGCGAAAATCGCGGCAAGGAACATGGTGTAGGTTGCCATATGCGATGCCGGGAAAAAGAGCATACAGCCGCCGATATACAGCGTCAGACCCGTTAAGATTGCCACTTTATAACTGGTTTTCTTAATCACCAGTGAGGCCGGGATCGCAATTAAGAAATAGCCGCCATAAAATGCGCTCTGCACTAATGCGGAGGCAAAGTTGCTGAGTGAAAATACACTTTTAAACTGCGTAATCAGAATATCATTTAAAGCCGCTGCGCATCCCCATAACGGAAATAAGCAGGATAACAAAATAAACTGGAACAGAGGGGTCTTATTCAGATAGCCGTCAGGCATCTGGATGATGTTTTTATTGTTCATAGCGCTACCTTTTACTGTAATACGGATGCAGGGAATTATTCGTTTAGCGTTAAAAACTCATTAAATTGTTCAATACTTGGATAAGACGACTGGGTACCTTTTCCGGTCACGCTAAATGCAGCGAAGAGAACCGCTTTTTTCATGGCGGCTTCAACATTGCCGCTCTGGACGTAATAGTGGGCAAAGCAACCGATAAACGCATCACCGGCACCACTGGTATCAATGGCATTGACCCTGAATGCCGGTACGTGGACTTCCTGGTCGCGGGTCATCCATAACGCCCCTTTTTCTCCCATGGTGACAATAATATTGTTCAGGCCTTTATCAAGCAGACTGCGGGCGGCTGCACGAATATTGTCGTAAGAATCAACAGGCATCCCGGTTAATATTTCAAGTTCAGTTTCATTCGGCACAAAAAAATCACATTTACAGGCATAGGACATATCTAATTCCCGTAATGCGGGCGCCGGATTTAATAACACTTCAATACCGTGTTTTTTGCCAAATTCAATCGCGTGATATACCGTCTCCAGCTGTACTTCAAGTTGCAGGACAATCAGCTGGCATTTTTTTAAATCTTCCGCCGCCCGATCAATATCTTCCGGAGAGAGAAATTTATTCGCCCCTTTGATAATAAGAATACTGTTACTGGAATTAGCATTAACAAAGATCGGCGCCACGCCACTGCTGGTGCAGGGGACTTTCTCAACATAGGTGGTATTGATCCCCCAGGATTCGAGATTGCGAATGGTGTTATCGGCGAAGATATCATCCCCGACTTTAGTCAGCATCAACACCTTTGAGTTGAGCTTGGCTGCCGCAACGGCCTGGTTTGCCCCCTTCCCGCCACAGCCTATCTTAAAAGCGGGCGCTTCCAGCGTCTCCCCCTCTTTAGGCATCTGGTTGGTATAAGTGATGAGATCCACCATATTGGAGCCAATTACCGCGATATCCATTTTTACTACCTCTCAGAAACAATCACATAACAATGATATTTAAATAACATTATCATGTTACTTTAGTATCATTTGTGACTATGATCGCGATTGCAGGATCATTTTTTTGCTCATAAAACGGGCGATATTTGCGATAAAAATCACATAATCAACTCTGCAAATAAAAATAACCAATTGAATTAAAAGAATTTAAAATCCATAAAAACAAACAGAACAGCGCTTTTAATTCCTACGTCCGGGCAGTATAGTGATGCAATAAAGCGATGTTCCTTAAGACACACGAATGTTAACAATGGAACATTTGTACGGTGAGTTGCGGAGAGAGTGAATGGAAACCAAGCAAAAAGAACGCATCCGGCGTCTGATGGAACTGCTGAAGAAGACGGACAGGATCCACCTCAAAGAGGCCGCCCGCATGCTGGAGGTCTCGGTGATGACTATTCGCCGCGATCTCAGTCAGGATGATGAACCGCTGCCGCTCACCCTGCTCGGTGGCTATATCGTGATGGTGAATAAGCCCGCAGCGCCTTCTGTTAGCGCCTCGCCTGCGGCAAACAGTACGCACCATCGTGACGACCTGCCTGTCGCCATTCTGGCCGCCGGACTGGTGAGCGAAAACGATCTGGTATTTTTTGATAACGGGCCCGAAATGCCGCTGGTCGTCAGTATGATCCCGGATGACGTCACCTTCACCGGCATTTGCTATTCCCATCGGGTATTTATGGCGCTGAATGCAAAATCGAAGGCCACTGCCGTGCTGTGCGGTGGGACTTATCGGGCTAAAAGTGATGCATTTTACGATGCCAGCAATCCTTCGCCCCTGGACTCGCTCAATCCCCGCAAAGTGTTTATTTCCGCCAGCGGGGTGCATGAAAACTTCGGCGTCAGCTGGTTTAACCCGGACGATCTGGCCACCAAACGCAAGGCCATGGAGCGTGGTTTACGCAAGATCCTGCTGGCCCGCCACGCGCTGTTTGATGATGTCGCCCCCGCCAGCATTGGCCCGATATCAGCCTTTGATGTGCTGATTAGCGACAGGCCGCTGCCAACGGATTATATGGCGCTCTGCCGTAACGGCTCGGTGAAGGTGATTACCCCGGAGTCGGAGGGGAGTGAGGCGTCATAGAACCAGTGAACTTAAGGTGAACGGAGCCATTACTCAGGACGGAAAAACGCTCATCCTCTCCGGACTCCGGATGCAAAAAAGCCTGCTCAGGAGCAGGCTTTTCGAATTTGGTCGGTGATAGAGGATTCGAACCTCCGACCCCTTCGTCCCGAACGAAGTGCGCTACCAGGCTGCGCCAATCACCGAATGCGGGGCGCATCTTACTGCCGCGAACCCCGATCGTCAATCCCTTAATGTAAAAAAGCAAACTGACTGGTGAGAAAGCCGCCAGGCCTTATTTTGCTGGCTCAGCAGGCAATCGGCACCAGTTGTTATTTTCATTAATTCCGCCATCCGGCGAGGTATAACCCAGGCAGCCCATAATGGTGTCGTACAGCTCAACATGGCGACGCGGCACCTTCATATCCGCCTGCTGTTTCAGGTGGGCGAACATTTTGGCTTTATCCAGATCTTGCAGGTATTTGTCCGACATCCAGACCATCATTGGCACACGGAACTGTTCTGGCGGCGCCATTTTACGCGGCGTACCGTGCAGGTGTTCCTTCTCATTAATGGACTCGCCATGGTCTGCGGCATAGAAAACAATCGCTTTCCTGTCACGCACTTTATCAATAACGCTGTCGATAAAGTGATCCACATAGGTCACAGAGTTATCAAACGAGTTGATAAGCTCCTCTTTACTGCACTTGTCATCCACGCTGACACACTCTGGTTTCCACTGCGCAAAACTGCGCGGATAACGCTGGGTGTAGTTAAAATGCGACCCTTTGGTGTGCATGATAATCAGGTGCTTACCGCCAATATTGTTATCCAGCGAGCGCTGCATTTCGTCAATCAGCAGCATGTCATCGACGTTTTTGCCACGGTTACGCGGCTCTGCGCCAATCTGTTCGCGGTAGGCAATATTGTCCGCCATGGTATTGCTGTAGAACCACATCTCGCTCTGCATGGCATACAGGTCAGTAGAGAAGCCCAGCTGCTTGAGTACCGCAAAGACGTTCTGTTCTTTCAGCGTCCGCTGAGGATTGTCGTCCGCCCCGCCCTCACGCACAAACATACAGCGCAACGACAGCTTGGTGGCGGTATCACAGGAATAGCCACGGAAAGCGACGAGGTTTTTCTCCTGCGACAGCTTCGGCGTGGTATTGCGGGAATACCCCAGCAACCCCATATGATCCCAGCGCGTCGTTTCACCAATCACAAACACCACAAAGGTATCGTCGAGCCCTTTGGGCGGCACATAGGTGTATTTGGTGGCCGGGTTAATCAGCGATTTGTAATCCGATGACTCATCCACCTGCGCCCAGGCATACAGGCCAAGGGCGGAAAGCCAGTTAGAAGGCAGATAAGAGTTCGCCACCACCCCGCCGTAGCTTGGCATATCCACGCCCGAAGTCCGCTCTTCATGCTTCTGCTGCAAATCCAGCAGGCGAATCGGCCCCCAGACCATCAACGCGGCGACCACAACCAGTGAAACGCTTTTAAAGCGTTGCCCGGGGGTTCGAAGCTGGCGCAGGAGCGTGTAGCGGGAGCGGTTATTCCAGATAGAGAGCAAAGGTACGAGGCTGACTATCGCCACCCAGGCAACCAGTTGCCAGCCCACCACCTCTTTAGACAGATCGATATCGGTCGTCATCACCGACGCGATAATCCCGTAGCCAATCACGACATTCAGGAATGTCATGTAATAGCTGGCTGCCGCAGAAAAGACCACCACCAGCGACGCAAGCACGCGCCAGGCGCGGCGTCCGCACAATGAGAGCATACGTAATAAAAAGAAGGTCACCAGTACAGTGCCAACCAGTTCCACTACCGCAGAGATTCCTTTCCAGACGGTGAACGCTTGCGCATAACCGTCAAACCGACGGTAGAAAACTGCGCTATTCATAAACAAGCCGATATACAACGCCAGCAGAAAACTTAGCCTCTGCTGAGTCATTGATTTTATATAACTCATGCACACAACCCTGGAAAAAGGGGACAACGAAACCGGTACAACATTGGTGTTTTAACGTCTACAGGTGAAAAAACGCGGGAAGTTGATTCAGGAACTTCTAATGCGTGGCTAAGTAGACCACAAGGGCAAAGAAAAGTGTCACCCAACAGTGTGATCCAGTCAGATATTTACAAAAATTTATCGCTCTCAGCCTGATGTTTAGCCGCCTGACGCCATTGAGGCGACATAACGGGCAATTTCGCATCAATCCTGCGACTTGCGGCTAAAAGACAAAAAAACCGCCGATGACGGCGGTTTCAGAGGGTATCAATAACTGATTACTGACTATCAGGCATGAGCATGTTTGTGTTTATAGACACTACGCTGCGGCTGACGAATCGTGGTTGAGAGCGCAAGAGAGAGGATCAGCAGAGCGAAAATCACGCAGAAGGTCACGTAGAAGCCGCCGAACAGCGAAGCAATAATCGACCCGCAAATACTGCCGATACCAAAACCTAAGTAAATTACGCCGTAGTTTTTCGCCAGGTTGTTAAGGCCGAAGAACTCGCTCACCAGTGACGGGAACACGGTGATGGTGCCGCCAAAGTTAAAGGCAACGCAGGCAATGGCGGCAAAGAAGGTGGTTGCATTCAGCGGGGCGAACAGCAGTGCAGCCATGCCAACCAGTGAAATAACCTGACCAATGGTAATCACCCGGATGCGGGCAATTTTGTCGGACAGAATGCCAAGCACCAGGCGACCGGTCAGATTGGCAATGGCAATCACGGTGACGGCGTTAGCGGCGGTTGCAACGTCGAGATGCACCATGCCCTGAGCAATATCTTTCGCCACGCCAATAACATACAGACCACTCATGCAGGCTGTCAGGAACATCACTGCCAGCATCCAGTACTGCGGCTGACGCATCGACTGGGCGAGGGTAAAGTCGTTTTCTACGACTCCGTTTACCGTCCCCGCTTTTTGCTGCGGCGCATCAGTCATCAGGGTTGCGCCACCGACGATCATCACCAGTGCTATCGCGCCCCAGATCATAAAGGTTTTTTCCAGACCGACGGTGGACAGCAGATGGCTGTCGATAAATTTGAAACCGAGGCTGCCCAGGCCATACGAACCAATGGCAATGGCGGAAATCAGCCCTTTGCGTTCCGGGAACCACTTCACGCAGTTGGAAAGGGTAAGCAGGTAACCCGCGCCATCGGCCAGGCCAACCAGTAAGCCAGCGCTCAGCCACAGCATCATCAGGTTACTGGAGTGCGCGGTGAGGAAGAAACCCACGCCCAGCATAATGCCGGAAGCCATGGTGACGCGTTTCACGCCGAAACGTTCCTGTAATTTCCCGGCAACGGAAGAAGAGAGCGCCAGACCCAGGCTTAACAAGCCGAAGGAAAATGCCACCTGGCTGACAGGCTCATCGAGCTTATCCGCCAGGGCGCTGTTGAACAGACTCCAGGTATAAACAGATCCCAATGCAAATTGCGTAATAATGGTGCCGACCAGGGTTAGCCAGCGAGTGCGATTAGAGGATGAAGTATTCATGGCAGTTGTCCTGCAGAAGAAATTAAAGGAATTCACTGCGGACAACGATAACGAAGTGCATTTCATGCCAGGGTAAAAAAGGCATGAAATGCAGTTAAGCGGGAATGAAATGCATCAGAGCGGGAATGAATGACATCGCTAAATTTCATTGCCGCGAATTTATCAGGTGAGTTAGTACATACTATCATCCCAGCGCCGATGATTATTGTGTATGACTTGTAAACAAAATGTATTATTGCTGCTTAAAAACGCGCGCTGACGCCCATGCTGTAGAGATAATTCTGTCCGAGAACCCAGTTTTCCGATTGTGACATCGACGCATAGGCCGCAATGTGCTGATTAAGCAGCATATCGGCGCCGAGAGTGACATCCATCCAGTTGCCATACTGATTGGCCGCAGAAAGGCGATTCAGACCGGACTGGATTTTCCAGACATTCTCACCAAACTGCTGGTTATAGCTGATTTGCGCCCAGGGTCGGACATCGCCAATCAGGGTATCAACCCGCCAGCCAAGGGTACTGACGCTGGCATGCCAGAGCGGGTCGCTGTAGCGATTGCCCGTACCGCCATCACTGTATTCGCCGTTCGTTGAGGGGGTTGAGCCGTCGTAATGCCACACCGCCACCGGCCCGGTCATCACGCCTTTCAGCACCGGGATATTAAAACCGATGCTCATGGTGCTGACGGCATCCATCGGAGTGGTATCCGGAAGATTAAACGCCACGCCGGGGGAATTCTGCGACGATCGAATTCGTTCTTCCAGAATATCGTTATAACGTGGTTGGTGATCGCTATCCCATGTATAGCGTTCAGACATATTATTCTGCCGGTCGGGCGCGATATATTCTTGCTGCCAGGCCAAAGCCGCATGGCTAAAAAGAAGACACGCAGGCACTATCGCCAGCAAACGGCCACTGTATGTTATTTTCATCAATGCGACTCCAGAAAAGAGCCGAATTCGGCATATTTGTTATCGTTTTTTTTGGGACGTAAATCCCTTACATAAATATTGTCTTTTTAACCGGCACGTCAAGATGTGCAGTCATATTATTTTGATCATAATCAGCAACGGAGAAGGATATGCAACGCTGCGGTTGGGTGACTCAGGACCCGCTTTATCTTGCCTACCACGATGAAGAGTGGGGAGTCCCGCAACGGGACGAAAACGCGCTGTTTGAGATGATCTGTCTGGAAGGACAACAGGCAGGATTATCCTGGATTACGGTGCTTAAAAAACGCGAAAACTACCGAAAATGCTTCCATAACTTTGATCCTGAGCGCGTTGCGGCAATGGGGCCAGAAGATGTCGAACGGCTGGTGCTCGACGCCGGCATTATTCGTCACCGGGGCAAGATCGAAGCGATTATCGGCAATGCGCGCGCCTTTCTGACCATGGCGCAAAATGGCGAACCCTTCGGGGCATTTGTCTGGTCATTTGTGAATAATGAACCCCAGCTGACGCAAGCCGCTTCGCTGAGTGAACTGCCCACCTCAACGCCGGCCTCTGATGCCCTGTCAAAGGCACTGAAAAAACGTGGCTTTAAATTCGTTGGCACCACCATTTGTTACTCCTTTATGCAGGCCTGTGGTCTGGTGAATGACCATATCGCGGGCTGTATTTGTCATCCCGGAGGTCAACATGATCCACATCTGGAAAAATAAAGATATTTCGCCACTGCTGACGCTGTGGCTGGAAAGCACCACCTTCGCCCATCCCTTTATCACCGAGAAATACTGGCGGGATAGCGAAAAACTGGTGCGCGAAGTCTATCTTCCCGCCGCGCAAACCTGGGTCTGGGAAGCGCAGGGAAAACCGCAGGGCTTTATTAGCGTGATGGAAACACAGTTTGTCGGCGCGCTGTTCGTGCGCCCGGCAGCGGTGAGGCGTGGTATTGGTAAAGCGCTGCTCGATCACGTCAAGCAGCGCTTTAGCGCCCTAAGCCTGGAGGTATACCAGAACAACGAACGGGCAGTGCATTTCTACCATGCTCAGGGCTTTCGTATTGAAGACAGCGCCTGGCAGGATGACACCCGGTACCCGACGTGGATCATGAACTGGCAGGTGGATCAAATGCCGTCAGCGTAAGCGCAGGCCCGGTGTATTTCTCCATCCATGCCAGCGCGGTGTTGCCCGCACAGCCATTTCCCAACTTCGAGCTGGGAAGATCTTTGGTCAACACGTTTACCGCGCCGTTTTTGCAGATCCCCCCTTCATCAAGGGCCAAATCCGGCCATGCGCCCTGATGAATACAGATAACGCCGGGTTTGATCCCCTCACTGACCACCGCACCGGCAAGCACCTGTCCGCGCGCATTCCACACACGCACCAGGTCGCCATCCGCAATGCCACGCGCTTTGGCGTCGACAGGATGCAGGGTCACCGGCTCACGCCCGGCGACGGCGTAATTATCACGCAGAGACGAGTAATTAAGCTGACTATGCAGACGATGCGCCGGATGAGCAGAAAGCACCTGGAGCTGCTCCGCTTCAGCGTTGCCGTGCCATTCGTCCGGCTCAAGCCACATCGGGTGCGGCGGGCAATCAGCATAGCCAAATCCGGCAATGCGGGCGGAATAAATCTCGATTTTACCGCTGTCGGTTTTCAGCGGATGCGCCTGCGGGTCGCGGCGGAAATCAGCAAAGCGAACAAACTGCGCATTCTGCTCGCTTTCCGGCATTTCAAAAATGGCGTTAGCTTCCCAGAACTCAGCAAACGGCGGCAGACTCACCCCCTGGGCAGCCCCACGTTCAGCGGCAATATCGTAGAAGGTTTCCAGCCATTGCAGATCGGTTTTCCCCTCGGTGAAGCGCTCACGCCCTCCCGGCTCCCAAAGTTCGCTGAGGCAGGCAAAGACGTCAAAGTCATCCCGTGCTTCGTCGCGTGGGGCCACAACCCGCTTCATAGGCACCATATGCTGGTTACTGTAGTCGCCGGTCATGGTCAGATCGTTACGCTCAAACGAGGTGGTGGCTGGCAATACGATATCGGCGTGTTTCGCCGCCGCCGTCCAGAAGCATTCGGAAATCACAATCAGTTCCGGCTTTTGCCACGCCCGAATCAGACGGTTGGTATCCTGATGATGGGTGAAGTTGGCTCCGCCCGCCCACCAGATAAACTTGATATCCGGGAAATGGCGGTCCATACCATTGTGCTGGTAAAACGCACCCGGCTTTTCCAGGGCTTCGATAATGCGCGCCACCGGGATTTTTTCGACAGCTTCAATACCGTCTTTGACCGCCCCCTGCATGGAAGCCAGTACCGCCGCACGACGCGTTGGGTTGCCGCCGTTGGCAAAGTGATACGAGAGGCCAAACCCGGTTCCCGGCAGGCCAATCTGGCCGAGCATGGCGGCAAGCGTCACCAGCATCCAGTGTTTTTGCTCGCCAAACTGCTGACGTTGCATGCCCCAGCCGGACATCAGCATGGTGTTATTTTCGTGGAAAAGTTGCGCCAGTTCGCGAATTTTCGCCGCCGGAATACCACAGATGTCTGCCGCCCACTCCGCGGTTTTCGCCACGCCGTCGCTCTTGCCGGTCAGATAAGCGGCAAAAACGGCATATCCTTCAGTGCAACGACTCAGAAACGCTTCATCCTGCCAGCCATTTTCCACCAGCGTGTGGGCAATGCCGAGCATCATCGCCACATCGGTGCCCATATGGGGGGCCAGCCATTCCACGCTATCGCCGAGGAAATCGACCGTCTCCGATCGCATGGGATCGATGCAGATCACCCGTTTACCGCTTTTGCGCAGGGCATCGAAATACGGAATGCCTTGCTCGTCGGTGGCGTTCCAGGCAATTTTTAACGTATTGAGCGGGTTGGCGCTCCACAGCACCACCACTTCGGCATGTTCCAGCACCAGCGGCCAGCTGGTCTGCTGTTGGTAAACCTCATTGCCGCCCACCACGTAGGGCATAATCGCCTGCGCCGCGCCGGTGGAATAATCCCCCAGATGGCCGGTATAACCGCCCGCCAGGCTCATATAACGCTGCAATAGCGTGGCCGCTTTGTGCAACACGCCGTTAGAACGCCAGCCATAAGACCCCGCAAAGATTGACGCCGGGCCATGCTGCTCACGAATACGCTTATGTTGCTGATGAATAAGGTTCAGCGCGTCGTCCCAGGAGACACGGACAAACTCATCCTGTCCGCGAACGCCCTGAGGGCTGTCAGGCGAAGCCAGAAAGCCTTTACGCACCATCGGAAAACGGACACGGGTTTTACTATGCACCTGATCGCGCACGACCGTTTGCAGTGAATTCGGGTGGCTGGTGGGGATCGCGCCACGGGAGGAGAAAACGGTTTCGCCGTCGGTTTCGACCAGCATCGGCCCCCAGTGGGCAGCCGTAAGTATTGTTTTAACTACAGAGTTTGCCAAAGCGCGCTCCTGGTGCATGCAGGTGGTGGCAGCGTATATATCGCTACCTTATGAAAGTATGAAAGTCGCGCTCTATCATCCACAGTGGCGCGCAATTGGCAAAGAATTAAACGGTATGAGGCGGTACGACCAGAGATAAGCCCGGCTTTAGCGCGCCGCCTGCCTCGTACATTTTTATGGGAGTGGCGCTTTTTACAGCCATATGGCTTACTTGAATGGTAAGGTCTTAGCCTGCTAACGATAAAACAATTCCGACAGGCCCACGTCGCGCCTGATTTAAAACAAGGGAGAATCCATGAAGCCGTCCATCATCCTGTATAAAGCACTGCCCGAAGATTTAGCGCATCGTCTGACAGAACACTTCACGGTTACTCAGGTACCAAACCTGCAGCCTGAAACGGTGGAACAATATGCTGATGCGTTTGCCAATGCCGAGGGTCTGCTGGGATCCACTGAGCAAGTGGGAAGCGAGCTGCTGGCGAAGATGCCGAAGCTGCGTGCAGCATCGACCATCTCCGTCGGTTATGACGCCTTTGATGTGGATGCGCTGAACGCCAAAAAAATCCTGCTGATGCACACTCCCACCGTACTGACGGAAACCGTGGCCGACACCATTATGGCGCTGGTACTCAGCTCCGCGCGACGGGTCGTTGAAGTCGCAGAGCGGGTGAAAAAAGGCGAATGGACGAAAGGCATCGGCCCGGACTGGTTCGGGGTCGATGTGCACCATAAAACGCTGGGGATCATCGGGATGGGACGCATCGGCCTGGCGGTGGCCCAGCGCGCCCATTTTGGTTTCGGCATGCCGATTCTCTATAACGCACGTCGTCAGCATGAAGAAGCGGAAACCCGCTTCCAGGCGCGTTACTGCGACCTTGACAGCCTGCTCAAAGAGTCTGACTTTGTGGTGCTGGTACTGCCTTATTCCGAGCAGACGCACCATCTGATCAATGCAGAGAAATTTGCCATCATGAAGTCGTCCGCCATTTTCATTAATGCCGGGCGGGGTGCCGTGGTGGATGAAAACGCCATGATTGACGCCCTGAAAAATGGCGAAATTCACGCCGCCGGGCTGGATGTGTTTGAGCAGGAACCGCTGTCGGTAGACTCCCCTTTGCTCACACTGCCTAACGTGGTAGCCGTGCCGCACATTGGCTCGGCCACCCACGAGACCCGTTACGGTATGGCGGCCTGCGCGGTGGAAAATCTTATTGATGCCCTTAACGGCCGGGTTGAGAAAAACTGCGTTAATCCGCAAGTCGCACCGTAAATTCCAGTACCACAGACAAAAAAAGAGGCCACATTACTGTCGCCTCTTTTCTTTATTCGCACATGCTTACTGCATCGAATTTACCGTCGCGCCCCACGCCTGGGTAAATGCCTGATGCTGCGCCGCCAGCGGCCCAATCAGCGCATTATACTGGCTTGCCTGCTGAGAGGTCGGGAACTGAATGCCGTTGGCGACAAAGCTCACCTGGGTTCCCTGCTGCGAAATGAAATCGCCAACCTGCACCAGTTGCTGAGTGAAAATCTGTGCGGCCGGGATCAGCGGTTGCAGCGCGTTAGCCGGGCTGGTCACCACCTTCGAGAAGATCTGCTCGAATACCGGCTTAAGATCGTCAGCCTGTTTCAGCGCCGAATGGGCGGCATCCGCCTGCATTTTTGCGTTCTGCAACTGCTGGCTCAGAACACCCAAAGCACCGTTTGCCTGGCGCAACGGTTCGCGCTGGGTCATATAATCCTGAGGCACACGAATGGCGTTCACGCTATCAACGACCGGGCGCAGGCCGGAATCCATCGCCTGATTCACCTGCTGGGAATAGCCATACAGGATCGCGTAATCGGACACGAAGGGGCCAAACTGTTTTTTCTGGTCAGCCGTCAGTGCGGGGAGACGTTCGCTACTGCGCATCGCCGTATTTTGCAGGAAATCGATAAACGCTTTACGCTGATCGCCTTCTTTGTCAAAACACCCGCTCAGGCCAACTACCATTAGTAGCGCCGCAAGTGGCGCAAACCAGCGAGAACAGGACGTTCCTGTCGCCATTTTAAACTCCTTTAACCCATAAAAAACATACAGCGGCACCACGTGCCTGACGCTGACAAGGATAGTCCAGGTCGGCGTCAGAGGATACCCTTTTCCTTGGTTTCTTAACGAGGTAACCCCAGGCGAAGTACAGAGGCCTCCCCCGTTTCGTCATACAACTTTCTTCTAACGATTTACAAAAAAATACGCACGACGGCCAGACTGTGCGTAATCAAGCAATTAAGAGGCAGCGAAACGTTTGATTATGCATTCTGACAGCATCAAAAATTACTTACCCTGCGATATATCTCCGGAGCCCCTTACAACGCGGTTTTTTAACGACTATTCTTAGTCTTGCTGTATCACTATCCGCTGTGTGATTTAAGAGGAGTTCTCAATGGAATATAAAGATCCGATGTATGAGCTGCTTAGCAGTCTGGAACAGATTGTCTTTAAAGATGTAACGCAGACGGTAACCCTCGCTCAAAAAACGAATTCATTCAATGAGTTCGAACAATTACGCCGTGGCACGGGGTTAAAGATTGACGATTTCGCCTGCGCAATGGGTGTCAGCGTCTCGACGGTACAGGAGTGGGAATCAAAACGCGTGCGTCCCTCTGCAACCGAAATGAAACTGATGCGCCTGATTCACTCGAATCCGACACTCAGTAAACAGTTAATGGAATAAAACGTTAATTTTGTAACCCCCGAACAATCGGGGGTTTATGCAGTTAAGACAGTCGCTCGCAGCTAATCTCAGATTCACGCCACTCCAGACAATGTGTCAGCCCTAATTCCCCCAGAAACGCCTCATCATGCGATACCACCATCAAGGCCCCTGGAAACGACGCCAGCGCCGCTTCAATCGCCTGTGCAGAAGCCAGATCCAGATGGTTCGTGGGCTCATCAAGGAGCAACAGTTGGGTTGCCTCGCGCCGCCAGAGAACGCAGGCCAGCGCCGCTTTCAAACGCTCTCCGCCGCTTAATGCCGACAGCGGCAGCGTCACTTTATCGGCACTCAGCTGGAGCTGCGCCAGACGCATACGCAATACCCCTTCCTCAAGCGGCGTATCTTCAAGGCTTAAATGCGCCAGTACAGACAGCGAGAGATCCAGACAGGAAAGATGCTGATCAAGATACGCGGTGGTGACCGACACTGAGCAATCGCCAGAGAGCGGCGCTATTTCACCGAGGATCGCCTTTAGCAGCGTCGATTTGCCACAGCCGTTTGGCCCACGCAGCGCCACACGCATCGGCCCATCCATTCGCCAGGTTAGCGGGAAGCGCGGCACATGCGGCAGGACCAGTTTTTCCATCACCAGCACCTGTTTCCCCTCGGCAATCTGGCTGCCCGGTAGCGTAAAAAGCACGGAGGCGTTTTCCTCTACACGTTCCCGCGCCCGGTTAACCGCAGCATTGAGCGCCTCGTTCTGCTCACGATGTTGATGGCGAAAAATACCCAGGCGTTCCTTTGCCGCACCTTTGTATTTCACCCGCTCAAACGAGGCGATATTGAGAGTATCAACGGTGCCTAAGGTCTGAGCAGAGCGCCGCTGGCTGGCGTCATGCTCTTTTTGCAGCCGAAGACGGGTACGGCGACGTTCGGTGGCGGCATGCTCCAGCGCGGCCTGGGCTGCCTGTTGCTCCGCGTCTCGCTGGCGCTGGTAGTCGGCATAGTTTCCGCCGTAGCTGCGTAATCCTGAAGGCGTGAGATCCAGAATACGTGGCATCAGCGCCAGCAGTTCACGATCGTGGGTCGCCACCAGGGTTCCGCCGCGCCGACGGGTGAGCATGGCATAAAACCACTCACGCCCCTGACGGTCGAGATGGTTTGTCGGTTCATCCAGCAGCAGATAATCCGCTTCCTGCATAAACGCGGCGCACAACAGCGCCCGCATCCGTTCGCCGCCGCTGAGCTGTGCGGCGGGACGGTGAGCAGAGAACGCGGGCAACCGGGCCTGGGCAAAAGCGGCTTCCAGGCGCTCCTGCAGATCCCAGAACCCCTCCAGACGCTCCAGGTCATCGGGTTGGTAGTCACCCTGTTCAATACGTTTACGGGCAGCAAAAATATCGCCATAGCCCAGCATTTCCGCAAGCGTCGTCTCATGAGAGATCTGGTGTTGCTGTGCCACGAAGGCCAGCGAACCAAAGCGTTCGACATGCCCATAAGCGGGCATATCCAGACCGGCCAGCAGGCGTAACAGACAGGTTTTGCCACTGCCGTTGCGGCCCACGAGAGCGCATAGCGCAGATTCAAGCGATAAGGTTAACGGACCAAAAAGAGTTTCGCCCGTCGCAAACTGACAGGTGAGTTGATGCAAAATTAAAGCAGGGGATTGGGCGCAATGAGCCATAAGCACTCCTGATTGAAATCAAAACCTCCCTGCGCGCACTGAGTGCGTTGCAAGGCGTGAAATTCATCAGTCGTGTTTGTTCATTTTTGGTGTGCGCTCCGGAATGACGAGGGCTTCGTCGTGGCAAAGAATAGCCGGAGAACAGCCCGCATTTCAAGGTTAAAAATGATGGGATAACTCCGGAGGGATCCCCAAAGGGGCGAGGGGCTGCCAGTGCCCTCTTGGGCCATCATTTTCTTAAGGCAATAAAAAACCCGCCAGGCGGCAGGTTTTTTTATTACTCAGCGCAACCGTTACTGCAACAGCGAAATATCCGCAACCTGCAGGAACAACTCGCGTAGTTTAGCGAGCAGAGTCAGACGGTTCAGACGCACCTCTTTCTCTTCAGCGTTGACCATCACGTTTTCAAAGAACTCATCGACCGGCTCACGCAGCGCCGCCAGCTCAATCAATGCTTCCTGATAGCGACCTTCTGCAAAGAGCTGCTGAAGTTTGTCACGCATACCGCCAACCTGCAGCGCCAGGCGAATTTCAGCATCGTCTTTCAGGAGCGAAGCCTGAACGTCTTCATTCAGGGTTTCATCTGATTTGGCGAGGATATTGGAGACACGCTTGTTGGCGGCGGCCAGCGCTGCGGCTTCATCCAGAGTGCGGAAGTGAGATACCGCCTTCATGCGCGCATCAAAATCAGCCGGACGCGTCGGGCGACGTGCCAGCACGGCCTGGATGGTGTCAACGGTGTAACCTTCATCCTGGTACCATGCACGGAAACGACCGAGCATAAAGTCGATAACATCGTCGACAACCTTCGCGTTAGTCAGCTTATCGCCGTACAGACGCGCCGCTTCTTCGGTCAGCGTTTGCAGATCCAAAGCGAGGTTCTTTTCAACGATGATACGCAGCACGCCAAGGGCGGCGCGACGCAGAGCAAACGGATCTTTGTCGCCTTTCGGATGCTGACCAATACCGAAGATACCCGCGAGGCTGTCCATCTTGTCGGCAATCGCCACCGCGCAGGCAACAGCGTTAGACGGCAGCTCATCGCCGGCAAAGCGCGGCTGATACTGCTCGTTCAACGCGACAGCGACGTCTTCAGCTTCGCCGTCGTGACGCGCATAGTGCATGCCCATCACGCCCTGGGTGTCGGTGAATTCGAAGACCATATTGGTCATCAGGTCACATTTGGAGAGCAGACCTGCGCGTTTGGCGTGGTCAACATCGGCTCCAATCTGTGGCGCAATCCAGCCAGCCAGCGCTTCGATACGCTTCGTCTTATCGTGCAGAGTACCCAGCTGTTGCTGGAACAGCACGGTTTGCAGACGCGGCAGGTGGTCTTCAAGGCGTTTTTTACGGTCGGTATTAAAGAAGAATTCCGCATCAGCCAGACGTGGGCGCACAACCTTCTCATTACCGGAGATAATTTGCTGCGGGTCCTTCGACTCGATATTGGCCACGAAGATAAAGTTCGGCAGCAGTTTGCCGTCAGCGGCATAGACCGGGAAGTATTTCTGGTCGCCTTTCATGGTGTAAACCAGCGCTTCTGCCGGTACCGCGAGGAATTTCTCTTCAAACTTCGCGGTCAGCACCACCGGCCATTCCACCAGCGAAGCCACCTCTTCCAGCAGGCTTTCGCTCAGGTCAGCGTTGCCGCCAATCTTACGGGCGGCCTCTTCGGCATCTGCCTTGATTTTGGCTTTACGCGTTTCGTAGTCAGCAATGACTTTGCCGCGCTCCAGCAGGATCTGCGGATACTGATCGGCATGGTCGATAGTGAATTCTGGCTCACCCATAAAACGGTGACCGCGAATTACGCGATCGGCGTTCACCCCCAGAATAGTTGCCGGGATAAGCTCATCACCCAACAGCAGGGTAACGGTGTGAACCGGGCGAACAAACTGCACGTCGCTTGCGCCCCAGCGCATCAGTTTCGGGATCGGCAGCTTCGCCAGCGAAGTCGCGATCATGGCTGGCAGCAGAACCTGCGCGCTTTCGCCTTTCACATGCGCACGGTACAGCAGCCACTCGCCTTTATCGGTAGTCAGACGCTCAGCCTGCTCAACGGTGATACCGCAACCGCGCGCCCAGCCTTCAGCCGCTTTGCTCGGTTTACCTTCAGCATCAAAGGCCTGGGCAATAGCCGGGCCGCGTTTTTCAACTTCACGATCGGGCTGGGATGCCGCGAGCGCCGCGACTTTCAGCGCCAGGCGACGCGGTGCCGCAAACCATTCAACCTTGCCATGGGCAAGGCCAGCGGCATCGAGTTCTGCCGTCACGTTGGCAGCAAAGGACTCCGCCAGGCTGCGCAGGGCTTTTGGTGGCAGCTCTTCGGTGCCGATCTCCACCAGGAAAGTATTCTCAGACATGGCCGCCTCTTATTTCGTTCTGTTGCACATCGGGAAGCCGAGGGCTTCACGGGAAGCATAGTAAGCTTCAGCTACTGCTTTGGTCAGGGTACGAATGCGCAGAATATAGCGCTGACGTTCGGTGATGGAGATGGCTTTACGCGCATCCAGCAGGTTGAAGCTATGGGCGGCCTTCAGAATGCGCTCATAGGCAGGCAGCGGCAGCGGATTTTCCAGCGCCAGCAGCTGCTGGGCTTCTTTCTCATACTGCTCGAAGCAGGAGAACAGGAAGTCGACATCCGCATATTCAAAGTTGTACGTGGACTGCTCCACTTCGTTCTGATGGAACACGTCGCCGTAGGTGGTTTTGCCAAGCGGGCCGTCGCTCCAGACCAGATCGTAAACGCTGTCCACGCCCTGAATGTACATCGCCAGGCGTTCCAGACCGTAAGTGATCTCGCCGGTAACAGGTTTACATTCCAGCCCGCCGACCTGTTGGAAGTAAGTAAACTGCGTCACTTCCATGCCGTTCAGCCACACTTCCCAGCCCAGACCCCAGGCGCCCAGCGTCGGGTTTTCCCAGTTATCTTCCACAAAGCGGATATCGTGGATGGTCGGATCCATACCGAGCTCTTTCAGCGAACCCAGGTACAGCTCCTGAATGTTGTCCGGCGATGGCTTAATGACCACCTGGAACTGGTAGTAGTGCTGTAAGCGGTTCGGGTTTTCGCCATAACGACCGTCAGTTGGGCGGCGGGAAGGCTGCACATAGGCGGTTGCCATCGGCTCCGGGCCTAACGCGCGCAGACAGGTCATCGGATGGGAGGTGCCGGCGCCGACTTCCATGTCCAGTGGTTGAACAATGGTGCAGCCCTGACGAGCCCAGTAATCCTGTAAGGTCAGGATCAGGCCCTGGAAGGTCCTGGTATCAAACTTTTGCATATTATTTCGTGCTGGATACGTGTGGATTTAAAGGAAGGGCTCAGTATACCCGCTGAGTGC
Source organism: Phytobacter sp. V91 (assembly GCF_965644225.1). Classification (NCBI taxonomy): domain Bacteria; kingdom Pseudomonadati; phylum Pseudomonadota; class Gammaproteobacteria; order Enterobacterales; family Enterobacteriaceae; genus Phytobacter; species Phytobacter sp. V91. The sequence continues at coordinate 26,568 of NZ_CBFFRJ010000016.1, forward strand.
AAGATATACAGTATGAAACAGGCCTGATTAAGGAAAATAGAAGTACTAACGCATAGAGAGATGCAAAAACTGCCCTTCTGCGTCGAAAGCGCAGACAAAACGCTCCTTCAGAGGGGTAAAGCCCCGCATTTCATAACTACTCTGGAATTGTTCAAATCCGGTGACGGCTATTTTTTGCGTCTGGGTGTTATAGCGGTATGCCGCACTCTGCCTGCAAAGTTGTTCCATTTCCAGCGAGAGTGAAGGACTGACTTTGGCTTTTTGCGCCTTCTGCGCCACTCTCTCCTGCGGTGCCGTGCAACTGGCTAAAAGCAGCAAAAGCACCAGCGCCATACCTTTGTAAATCATTTTTTCACCGCCAGGCTAACCTGCTGTTATTTTTAATAGAAGAGAAGTGTTCGAGGGGGGATTTTGCAAATCTCGCTCCGTCAGCACAAGCAGCGGCAGGAAAACTCAGAATTATCCAGTGAAAAAGTGGAGTAAATCGTAAGTCTGAGGCTATTTAACGGGAAAACTGAGGAACTGATGCCGGCAAAAATTGACTGGATTGAAAACCTGCGCGGGATAGCCTGTCTGATGGTGGTGATGATTCACACCACCACCTGGTACATTACCAATGCGGCAAGTATCAGCACCTTCGACTGGGGGATCGCCAACCTCCTGAACTCGGCATCGCGCGTTAGCGTTCCGCTTTTTTTTATGATTTCAGGCTATCTCTTCTTTGGTGAACGTAGCGCTCAGCCACGGCATTTTCTACGCATTGGCCTGTGTTTACTGTTCTACAGCAGCCTCGCCTTTGCCTGGATTTTTTTCTTCACCTCGATCAACAGCGACCTGTCGCTGAAAAACCTGCTGCAAAAACCGGTGTTCTACCATCTGTGGTTCTTCTTCGCCATTATCGTCATCTACCTTGTATCACCGCTGATTCAGGTGAAAACGGTCAGCGGGAAAATGCTGCTGGCACTGATGCTGGTGATTGGCGTCATCGCTAATCCCAATACGGTTTCGCAAAAAATCGATGGCTTCACGTGGCTCCCCATCAACCTCTACATCAACGGCGACACCTTTTACTATGTGATTTACGGCCTGCTGGGACGCGCACTCGGGATGATGGACACCAACAAAAAACATCTCAGCGTAATCAGCGCCGTCGTCTTCGTGCTGGCGGTCTGGGCGATTTCACGCGGCACATTGCATGAGCTGAAATGGCGCGGCAATTTCGCCGACACCTGGTATCTGTACTGCGGGCCGCTGGTCTTTATCTGTGCTATCTCACTGTTAACGCTGGTGAAAAACACCCTGAATAGCCGGGTCTTACCCGGATTAAAGATTATCTCGCAACACTCGCTGGGGATTTACGGTTTTCACGCGCTGATCATTCATGCGCTGCGTACCCGTGGGGTTGAAATTCAAAGCTGGCCGGTGCTGGATATTGTCTGGATATTCAGCGCCACGCTGCTGATAAGCCTGGGGCTGTCGATGCTGTTACAGCGCATTGATACCCGGCGCTACGTCAGCTAGCCAGACGCTGGCGGGCCCGATGTAGCTGGCGCGGGGAGGAAAAACCCGCCGCCATTGCGGCCTGCTCCATCCCTCGTCCCTGCAGCAGCCACTGTTCGGCAACCGCCAGACGCAGCTGCTCAAGATAATCGCGTACGCTGATGCCAAGATGCTGCTGAAAAAGGCGCGTCAGATGACGTGGGCTGATATGCACCTGGTCGGCGATATCGGCCAGCTGCCAGCTCTTCTGCGGCGCGGCGGTCAGCAGGTCCTGTACCCGGTGAACCGCCGGATGCAGATGGTTGCGATAGCGTAACCAGGGCGAAAGCTGGGGATCATCGCCTGAGCGACGAAACCAGACCACCATCTCCCGCGCCACCGCCAGGGCTACTTCAGCCCCGCAAATGCGGTTAATCAGGTGCAACGCCAGATCAATGCCGGAGGTGATCCCGGCGCTGGTCCAGATGCCACGATCCTCAATAAAGATGCGATTTTCTTTGACCATAGCCGCAGGGGCTGCGGCTTTAAGCCTGCCGATAAGATGATGGTGAGTGGTGCACTGGATCCCGGTCAGTAATCCCGACGTCGCCGCCAGTAATGCCCCTGAACAGACGCACATCAGACGAATTTTTTGGCTATGGATCAGCGGTTGCAGGCGCATCAGCCAGTGGCGCACTTTATCAGCCTGCGGCGTGGCAAAGGCGTTTGCCGAGTCGGTAACGCCGGGCAGCACCAGCAGACTGCCTTCCGGCAGGGTGTCCGGCAGGGGAGAAATGCCTCCCACCGTCAGGCCTATCGAGGTGGAGATCTCGGCGTCTGGTCCAATATAATGCAGCCGAAAAGCTCCCTTCGTCAGCACGAAGGTCTCCGCCGGGCCGCTCATATCCAGCGCCAGCAGGCCAGGCAGCATCACAAACCAGACATCTGTTTTCATATCGATTCCAGGGTTTCACTGACGGTTTTCACCGTGGCAAAGCGGCCTTCCAGCACCGTTTCCGTGCGATGACGAAGCATAGCGCAATCCAGCGTAATGCCTTTGTGGGTCATCGGGAAGGTTAATGTGGCTTCACTGACAAAGGTCACCTGATAACCGAGATCCGAGGCCACCCGTGCGGTGGTTTCACAGCATTGTTCGGTACGCATCCCGCAGATAATCACATGGTTAATATCACGCGCCCGCAGCCAGTAATCCAGCCCGGTATCGGTAAAGGCATTATGCACATGCTTGTAGAACGTGACCGCAGGCTGGTGGGTCAGAAAAGCCATCGGCGCAACATAGCCGCTCGCCAGCGAAAAGGGACCGCCGCTGGTGTCATTCACATGGAAAATGTCCACGACCGGCACACCGCGCGACGCACAGCCGGTAATCAGGGTCGTCATCGCGTCACAGAATGCGGGTAAATGCTCTTCCTGCCAGAACTCACGGTGCAGGAAAGAGAGCTGGGTATCGATATTGATCAGTGCAGTACGAGTCATTTCAGGACGCCTTTCTCAGTGGGTGTAACACCATTCTGACAAGGCAAGATACGTTTGCTAAGACCAAAAAAGGACATCTTCAGGCCGATTACGGACCACTGCACCCTCCGCCGAAGCAGAGCTGAGTGATCCCCAGAAAAATACCCGCACGGACAGTCCCCTCTCCCATTTTGGGAGAGGGTTAGGGTGAGGGGAACATGCGGCTCTGATGGTCATTTTTATGACATTAAAGGCAGCAGTTGCTGATAGATGCGCCGGAAGGTCTCGCGGCGCGGCTGATAAACGGCATGACGGGAGGTGTCCGGCAGGTGCTGTTGTTCAATCGCCAGCTGCGGCAGCAGGCTGGTCGCCGGAACCTGCGGGTTGACCGCGATTTGCGCCAGTCGGGCTGCGCCAAGCGCCGGACCAACGTCACCGCCGGTGCGATAATCCAGTTGCAGACCGCTAATATCCGCCAGCATTTGTCGCCAGTAGCCGCTACGAGCCCCGCCGCCAATCAGGGTGATGCTCTGCGGCTTCACGCCACAGGAGTGCACCACATCCATGCCGTCCGCCAGCGCATAGCCGACCCCTTCCAGGACCGATTTCGCCAGTTCATTAGGGCCGTGCTGATGGGTCAGGCCAAAGAATACGCCTTTGGCATGCGGATTATTGTGCGGTGTACGCTCACCGGACAAGTAGGGTAAGAACCACAGCTCGCCAGCGCTATCATCCGCCTGCTCCGCCGCCGCAATCAGCGCCTGAACCGATTCCTGGCCGGTAAGTTTTGCCGCCCAGTCCAGGCAAGAGGCGGCACTGAGCATCACCGACATTAAGTGCCAGCGCCCAGGGAGCGCATGGCAGAAACTGTGCACCGCACTTTCAGGCTTGCTGAGAAACCCTTCGCTGACCGCAAAATAGACCCCGGAGGTGCCAAGAGAGAGCATCGCCTGACCGGCATCAGCCATACCGACCCCCACCGCGCCTGCGGCATTGTCGCCGCCGACCGCCACCACCGGCACCGGCGGCAATCCCCAGCGTTCTGCCACCGCAGGCAGCAGAGTTCCGGTGACGTCACTGCCTTCAAACAGCGCGGGCATCTGCTCGCGGTTAAGTCCGCAGGCCGCGAGCATCTCGTCGCTCCAGTCGCGTTTTGCCACATCCAGCCACATGGTTCCGGCCGCATCTGACATATCGCTGGCGTAAGCGCCGGTCATTTGCAGACGCAGGAAATCCTTCGGCAGCAGTACTTTCGCCACCCGGGCAAACACCTCAGGCTCGTGGTGTTTGACCCACAATAATTTCGGCGCCGTAAAACCCGGCATCATCAGATTGCCGGTTATCGTCCGGGAGTTTTTTACCTCAGCTTCCAGCAACGCGCACTCTTTGGCGCAGCGTCCGTCATTCCACAAAATCGCCGGGCGTAGCACCTGGTCGTCTTTATCCAGCAAGGTGGCGCCGTGCATCTGCCCGGCCAGGCCAATGGCCTTCACCTGCTGTAATGAATGCTGTTCGCCAAGGGAACGGATCGCGCGGTCGGTCGCCTGCCACCAGTGCGCGGGATCCTGCTCGGACCACAGGGGGTGCGGCCGCGAGACGCTGAGCTTTTCCGTTTGCGAGGCCAGGACGCTGCCCTGCTCATCGAGCAGAATGGCCTTTACCCCGGAGGTGCCAAGATCGATCCCGATATACATAGTGGTAACTCCTTTCAATGAAAATGCCCGGTAGCGCGCTGCCGACCGGGCAAACAGGCGCGTGATAAACGATTACTTGTCGAACAGGTAGTGATTGACCAGGTTTTCCAGCAGCTCCTGGTGACCACTCTGATGAGAAGGCGCCAGATTTTGCTGTTCAGCATACTTCGCCAGTTCAGCAAGTGTGAGCTGACCCTGGAGAATTTGCTGGCCCAGTTCACCATTCCAGCCCGCATAACGTCGGGCAACTCGTTTATCCAGCTCGCCCTCTTCGGTCATTCGGGCAGCGACTTTCAGCGCCAGCGCCATGGTGTCCATCGCGCCGATATGGCCATAGAACAAGTCGTATTTATCGGTGCTCTGGCGACGGACTTTGGCGTCAAAGTTCAGTCCGCCGGTGGTAAAGCCCCCCGCTTTGATGATTTCATACATCACCAGCGCATTCTCTTCGACGCTAATCGGGAACTGGTCGGTATCCCAGCCCAACTGCGGATCGCCACGGTTGGCATCGACCGAGCCGAAAATCCCCAGCGCAATGGCGGAGGCAATTTCATGATGGAAGGAGTGGCCCGCCAGGGTGGCGTGGTTAGCTTCAATATTCACTTTGATCTCTTTTTCGAGGCCAAACTGTTTTAAGAAACCGTACACGGTCGCCACGTCATAATCATACTGGTGTTTGGTCGGCTCCTGCGGTTTTGGCTCAATCAGCAGCGTCCCCTGGAAACCGATTTTATGTTTATGCTCAACCACCATCTGCATAAAGCGGCCGATCTGTTCGCGCTCCTGGCGCAGGTCGGTGTTGAGCAGGGTTTCATACCCTTCGCGCCCGCCCCACAGCACATAGTTTTCGCCGCCCAGTTTGTGGGTCGCGTTCATCGCCGTCACCACCTGGGTGGCAGCCCAACTGAACACGTCCGGATCCGGGTTAGTGGCAGCGCCTGCGCCGTAGCGTGGGTTGGTAAAGCAGTTCGCCGTACCCCAAAGCAGTTTCACGCCGCTCTGCTGCTGCTTTTCTGCCAGCACCTCTTCCATACGGGCAAAGTTGTTCAGGTACTCTTTGAGCGAAGCCCCTTCCGGCGAGACATCCACATCGTGGAAGCAGTAGTAAGGCACGTTCAGTTTATGGAAAAATTCAAACGCGACATCCGCCTTACGTTTGGCCAGTTCAAGCGCATCGCCCGGCTTCTGCCATGGCCTGTCGAAGGAGCCAACGCCAAACATATCCGCGCCATTCCAGCAGAACGTGTGCCAGTAGCAGGCGGCAAAACGCAGGTGGTCTTCCATTCGTTTACCCAGCACCAGTTCATCCGGGTTGTAATGGCGAAATGCTAAGGGATTAGTGGTTTTCGGGCCTTCGTAACGAACGCGTTCGAGCTGGTCGAAATAAGCTTGCATATTGAGCTCCATAATCAGGTGTGCGGCAAAGTTTCACTCTCGAATCAATACTGGATTTTCTCGATGCCTTGCTCAATTACGTTATTTCACTCTGCCATTAAGAGAATACCCAAATGTGCGCTACATCCCAAAACAACGCTTATTACTTCTTCTGCTATTTATTCTCGCTGGCGCAAAACCGATTCCGCTTATTTTAAAATCAGATCACGGTCAAACTTCCACAAATAAACCAAAAAACATAATAGCCGGATAAAAACCAGCAATTGCCAGCCCCGCCTGACATGTTAAAAATTTGCAACGTTCAACGCAGTGCATGTTTCTTTTATCTCAACGTTATCACCCTACAAAAGGTATTATTATTATGAAGATAAAGAACCTTTGCCTTACTCTCTGTGCTTCATTGCTGCTTGTCAGCATGGCGGGTCATGCGAAAGAAGTAAAAATTGGTATGGCGATCGATGACTTACGCCTTGAGCGCTGGCAGAAAGACCGTGATATTTTCGTGAAAAAGGCCGAATCACTGGGCGCGACGGTGTTTGTGCAGTCTGCTAACGGGAATGAAGAAACACAAATGTCGCAAATCGAAAATATGATAAATCGCGGCGTTGATGTGCTGGTCATTATTCCTTACAACGGTCAGGTATTAAGTAATGTTGTAAAAGAAGCAAAGCAGGAAGGGATTAAAGTGCTGGCTTACGATCGCATGATCAATAATGCCGACATCGATTTTTATATCTCTTTTGACAATGAAAAAGTCGGTGAATTACAGGCGCAAAGCCTGGTCAACAAAGCCCCTCAGGGTAATTACTTCCTGATGGGTGGTTCCCCGGTTGATAATAACGCCAAGCTGTTCCGCGCAGGCCAAATGAAAGTATTAAAACCCTACATTGACAGTGGGAAAATAAAAATTGTCGGCGATCAGTGGGTCGATGGCTGGCTGCCGGAAAATGCGCTGAAAATCATGGAAAACGCCCTGACCGCCAATAACAACAAGATTGATGCAGTGGTTGCCTCTAACGACGCCACCGCGGGCGGGGCTATTCAGGCCCTGAGTGCGCAGGGTCTCGCCGGGAAAGTGGCCATTTCGGGCCAGGATGCCGACCTTGCCGGGATCAAACGCCTGATTAACGGCAGCCAGACCATGACGGTGTACAAGCCAATCACCCAGCTTGCCAACACCGCTGCCGAAATCGCTGTTGAACTGGGAAATGGCAAGGAGCCCAAAGCTGACGCCACCCTCAACAATGGCCTGAAAGATGTCCCTTCCCGTTTGCTGACGCCGATTGAAGTGACCAAAGACAACATCGACGTCACGGTTATCAAAGACGGATTCCATCAGAAAGACCAGCTGTAAGCCTCAGGTATGCCTCCCGCTGGAGGCATACCGGATTCTCTCTTCAGGCACTGTGAATACCCCGATTACGTGGAGCACGTTATGCCTTATTTACTCGAAATGAAGAACATCACCAAGGCCTTTGGCGTGGTCAAAGCCGTGGATAACGTCAGCCTGCGGCTTAACGCGGGAGAGGTTATGTCCCTGTGCGGCGAGAACGGTTCCGGTAAATCCACATTGATGAAGGTTCTCTGCGGTATTTACCCCTGGGGCAGCTACGACGGTGACATTGTGTTTGCGGGCGAAACGCTACAGGCCGCCCATATTCGCGACACTGAACGCAAAGGGATTGCCATCATCCACCAGGAGCTGGCGCTGGTAAAACACCTGACGGTGCTGGAAAACATCTTTCTGGGGACCGAAATTACCCGCCACGGCGTAATGGATTACGACACCATGACGCTGAGGTGCGAAAAATTACTTGCCCAGGTCAGCCTGAATATCTCCCCTGACACCCGGGTGGGCGATTTGGGTCTTGGTCAGCAGCAACTGGTGGAAATTGCCAAGGCGCTGAATAAACAAGTGCGCTTGTTGATCCTCGACGAGCCCACCGCCTCCCTGACTGAACAAGAGACCGCCGTGCTGCTGGACATTATTCGCGATCTGCAAAATCACGGTATTGCCTGCATTTACATTTCCCACAAGCTCAATGAAGTCAAAGCGATATCCGACGTTATCTGCGTTATCCGCGACGGGCAGCACATTGGCACCCGCGACGCTGCCGGTATGAGCGAGGATGACATTATCACTATGATGGTCGGTCGCGAGCTGACGGCGCTTTACCCAAACGAGCCGCACACCAGCGGAGAGGAGATCCTGCGGGTCGAGCATCTGACCGCCTGGCACCCGGTTAATCGCCATATCAAACGGGTTAATGACGTCTCATTTTCCCTGAAACGCGGTGAAATCCTCGGTATCGCCGGGCTGGTCGGCGCGGGCCGGACGGAGGCAGTCCAGTGCCTGTTTGGCGTCTGGCCGGGGCGCTGGGAGGGGCAAATTTACCTCGACGGCAAGCAGGTGCAGATCAACAACTGTCAGCAGGCGATTGCCAATGGCATCGCCATGGTGCCGGAAGATCGCAAAAAAGATGGCATTGTCCCGGTGATGGCGGTCGGTAAAAATATCACTCTGGCGTCGTTGGGTCAGTTTACCGGCAAGCTCAGCGCGCTGGATGATGCCGCCGAGCAGCACTGTATTTTGCAGTCGCTACAGCGGCTGAAGGTTAAAACCTCCTCTCCCGAGCTGGCGATTGGTCGTCTGAGCGGGGGGAATCAACAAAAAGCCATTCTCGCTCGCTGCCTGCTGCTCAACCCGCGCATTTTGATCCTCGATGAGCCCACGCGCGGCATTGATATCGGCGCGAAGTACGAAATCTACAAGTTAATCAATCAACTGGTCCAGCAGGGTATTGCCGTTATCGTCATCTCGTCGGAATTACCCGAAGTGCTGGGACTGAGCGATCGCATCCTGGTGATGCATGAAGGCAAGCTCAAAGCCTCCCTTATCAATCATCAACTAACCCAGGAGCAGGTCATGGAAGCGGCGCTGAGGAGCGAACATCATGTCGAAAAGCAACCCGTCTGAAATGAAACTATCCGCCCCGCAGCCAGGGGCATTCGCAGGGCTAAAATCCCTGAATTTGCAGGTTTTTGTCATGATTGCCGCCATTGCCGTGATCATGATGTTCTTCACCTGGATGACAGATGGCGCTTACTTAAGCGCGCGCAATGTCTCCAACCTGCTGCGGCAGACGGCGATCACCGGCATCCTCGCGGTGGGGATGGTCTTTGTCATTATCTCTGCGGAAATTGACCTTTCCGTTGGTTCGATGATGGGCCTGTTAGGCGGCGCGGCGGCTATTTTTGACGTCTGGCTGGGCTGGCCACTGCCGTTGACGATTGTGGTGACGCTGGTGCTGGGCCTGCTGTTAGGCGCGTGGAACGGCTGGTGGGTCGCCTATCGCAAAGTGCCGTCGTTTATTGTCACCCTCGCAGGGATGCTGGCGTTTCGCGGCGTGCTGATCGGCATCACCAACGGCACAACGGTGTCGCCCACCAGCAATGCGATGTCGCAGATTGGCCAAAGTTATCTTCCTGACAGCATTGGTTTTGGCGTTGGGGCGCTGGGTCTGGTGGCCTTTGTTCTGTGGCAGTGGCGTGGACGGATGCGTCGTCAGTCGCTCGGACTGGCCACCCCCGCCTCCACGTCCGTCGTCGGCCGTCAGGCGCTGATTGCGGTGCTGGCGTTGGGGGCTATCTGGTTGTTAAACGATTACCGTGGGGTGCCCACTCCGGTTCTGATCCTCGTCTTCCTGCTGCTGGCGGGCATGTTTATGGCCACACGCACGGCCTTTGGTCGTCGCATCTACGCGATTGGCGGCAATATTGAGGCGGCCCGGCTTTCCGGCATTAATGTGGAACGGACCAAACTGGCGGTCTTTGCCATTAATGGCCTGATGGTGGCGATTGCCGGGTTGATCCTCAGCTCACGCCTGGGGGCGGGGTCTCCCTCCGCAGGCAACATTGCGGAACTGGACGCCATTGCCGCCTGCGTGATTGGCGGCACCAGCCTGGCAGGCGGCATTGGTAGCGTCGCCGGGGCGGTGATGGGGGCCTTTATCATGGCCTCGCTGGATAACGGCATGAGCATGATGGATGTGCCGACGTTCTGGCAATACATTGTTAAAGGCGCGATTTTGCTGCTGGCAGTGTGGATGGATTCGGCCACCAAACGCCGGGCATGATCGCAATAACGGTCACACTGCCGGAAGATTTTTCTCCGGCAGTGTGATGAATATGATAATCAGGACTGATTATTCATTCACGACGGAATCGACATGTTTGAAAAGCGCCACCGCATTACGTTGTTATTCAATGCCAACAAAGCCTATGACCGCCAGGTCGTTGAAGGCGTTGGGGAATATTTGCAGGCGTCACAATCAGAATGGGATATTTTTATCGAGGAAGATTTCCGCACCCGCATTGAAAACATCAAAGAGTGGCTCGGCGATGGCGTCATTGCTGACTACGACGATCCGGAAATAGAACGCCTGCTTGCCGATGTGGATGTGCCTATCGTCGGCGTCGGCGGCTCCTACCATACTCCAGGGCGTTACCCTCCGGTGCACTATATCGCTACCGACAATTTCGCGCTGGTCGAGCAGGCCTTTTTGCATCTCAAAGAGAAAGGGGTGAACCGTTTTGCGTTCTATGGCCTGCCCGCGTCCAGCGGCAAGCGCTGGGCCGCAGAGCGTGAGTATGCATTCTGCCAGCTTGTCGCCCAGGAGAAATACCGCGGCGTGGTTTATCAGGGGCTGACCACCGCGCCTGAGAACTGGCAGCATGCGCAGAACCGGCTGGCGGACTGGTTGCAAACTCTGCCCCCGCAAACGGGCATTATCGCGGTCACCGATGCCCGCGCACGCCATGTATTGCAGGTCTGCGATCACCTGCATATTCCGGTGCCGGAAAAGCTCTGCGTGATTGGTATTGATAACGAAGAACTCACCCGCTATCTCTCGCGGGTTGCCCTTTCGTCCGTTGCGCAGGGCACGCGGCAGATGGGCTATCAGGCGGCAAAACTGCTGCATCGGCTGCTGGATAATGAATCCATGCCGCTCCAGCGCCTGCTGGTGCCGCCGGTACGCGTGGTGGCTAGGCGCTCAACGGATTACCGTTCCCTGAACGACCCGGCGGTGATTCAGGCCATGCATTACATTCGCAACCACGCCTGCAAAGGTATCAAGGTTGATCAGGTACTGGATGCCGTTGGTATTTCACGTTCCAATCTGGAAAAGCGCTTTAAAGAGGAAGTGGGCGAAACTATTCATGCGGTGATCCACGCCGAGAAGCTGGAAAAAGCCCGCAGTCTGCTGGTTTCCACATCATTATCCATCAATGAGATCTCGCAGATGTGCGGCTACCCGTCACTGCAATATTTCTACTCCGTGTTCCGCAAGGAGTATGACAGCACGCCGAAGGAGTACCGCGAACGTCATGGGGAAGTGTTATTGCCGCCGGGGGATGTCAGCAATTAAGCCATGAAAAACGCCTTCCGGCTGGAAGGCGTTGACTGGATTACATATGCGAAGCGATTAACTGCCGGTTGTCCTGATACATAGCAAACAGATAGTTGTTATAGCTTGCACCCTTGGTGGAGTAACCCTTCAGCTTATGGATCATATTGCTGGCCGTCACTTCCTGATCCGCTTTACGCAACTGCGCACGGGACTTACGGAAGGAAGAGTACGCCGGGTGCGTGTTCAGGTTCACCACGTACGCGCCCACGGACTCCTCAACGGATTCAAAGTGCGAATAACCTTTCACTTTGCCAGGGCCGTTGGTACAACGCCCTTTCCCGCATCTCATGCCAAACAGGTTGTTATTGTTACGCGCCAGCGTAGAGGTGCCCCAGCCACTTTCCGCTGCAGCCATGGTGGCAACCATGCTGTCGGGGATAATGTCCACACGCTCCATTAACGTATTCCACGGAATACGACGGGTATTGCCAGCCCAGCTCACTTTGTAGCGTTTGGCAATATCCTTCAGACGCGCACGATCGGCAGTTGACCACTGCTGGCTGTATTGACGTTCCATCATCCAGTTACGATCGGCAGTGATGGCTGCATTTTGACGGGTAATGTAAGGCATAACCGTCCGGAGAAACGCTTTCTTTCTTGGTGCTCCGGAAGGGTATTTTCGCAAATCAGGAAGTGAACTGCCATTTACACTATTGCGAGAATACTCTTGTTTACTGATTGCCTGTTTTGTACCGGTCGTCTTTGAGATTTGGGCCTTCTTACTCACTGTTTTGCTGTGCGTTTGTGCAAGCGCCTCACCTGAAAACATGATGGTGAGAAACATGAGTATCGAAGCCCCAAGTCGTCGCAAGGGAGTCGATATCATTAAGTCTCCTGGTCGGATATAAACATTCCAACACCTTATTTTTTTCACAATTTTGAGAGCGGAATCTCAAATCATAACAAAAATAGCCTCTGAGAGCACGTACAGAAATAAGCCAATTCTTAAAAGCTGTCATCTGCAACCTGCTACAAAGCGAAAACGACAGTGCAAATTTGTGGCGATTATCGCAAATTCCGCACAAAATTTGCGCAATATCACTCACCCTTACGCCTCCTCCCTGGCGATAACGCGCACGGGAGGAGTTGCCGGCATGCAGCCGATGGCAAGATGCAGGAAACTGACGATACGGGAAGCATTCAGATGCAATTTCGCGCCCTTTTACTCCTGCTGTTACCCGCTGCGGCCAGCGCCAACTGGTCTGCACCAGGCCTTGCTGCCTTTGAGGATGCGGGCAGCGGCGTCTGGAAGAGTGAATCACGACTGCAAAAAGGAACCTGGCCTCTGACGTTGCAGAGTGGCCAACAGTGCTGGCAGCCCAGTGGGGAGATCAAACTCAACCAGATGCTGTCGGTGAAAAGCGAGACGGCGGAGAAAGCCGCCAATGTGATGCGCCAGTGCCCAACGTGGGACGGTCAACCACTCACCCTCGACGTCAGCCATGCCTTCCCGGAAGGTAGTCAGGTACGGGATTTCTATAGCCAGAACACCGCAACCGTACAGAACGGCAAAATTACCCTGCAACCGGCGGCGAACAGCGACGGGCTGTTGCTGATTGAGCGTGCACAAACCACGGCCGCCGCTCCCTTCAACTGTCAAAACGCCACTCTCTACTTTGTGCTGACGGACCGCTTTGTTAATGGCGACCCGACAAACGACAACAGCTACGGGCGGCATAAAGACGGCATGCAGGAAATTGGCACCTTCCACGGCGGCGATCTCAAAGGCCTCACCAGCAAGCTCGACTATCTGCAACAGCTTGGAGTCAATGCGCTGTGGATAAGCTCCCCGCTGGAGCAGATCCACGGCTGGGTGGGCGGTGGAACAAAAGGCGATTTTCCCCACTACGCCTATCACGGCTACTACACCCAGGACTGGACACGGCTGGATGCCAATATGGGCAACGACGCGGATTTACGTCAACTGGTCGATGAAGCCCATCAACGCGGCATCCGTATTCTCTTTGACGTGGTGATGAACCACACCGGCTACGCGACGCTTGCGGATATGCAGGAGTACCAGTTTGGCGCGCTGTATGTACAAGGGGAAGAACGGAAAAAAATCCTCGGTGAGCGCTGGACCGACTGGCGGCCCGGTCCTGGGCAAAGCTGGCATAGCTTTAACGATCTGATTAACTTTAGCGATAAAAGCGCCTGGCAAAACTGGTGGGGGAAGAACTGGATCCGCACCGATATTGGCGAGTATGACAATCCTGGCTTTGACGATTTAACGATGTCGCTGGCGTTCCTGCCCGATCTCAAAACCGAATCCACCACGGCCTCCGGCTTACCGGTTTTCTATCGCCACAAACCCGATACCGCCGCGCGGGAAATCCCGGGCTTTACGCCCCGTGATTACCTCACTCACTGGCTGAGCCAGTGGGTGAGGGACTACGGCATTGACGGCTTTCGCGTTGATACCGCAAAGCACGTTGAGCTTGCCGCCTGGCAGCAGCTAAAAACCCAGGCCACCGCCGCCCTGGCCGAGTGGAAAAAGGCCAATCCGCAGAAAAAACTCGATGATGCCCCTTTCTGGATGACCGGTGAATCCTGGGGCCACGGCGTAATGCGCAGCGATTACTACAATCATGGCTTCGATGCGATGATCAACTTCGACTATCAGGAGCAGGCTGCAGGCGCGGTCAACTGCCTGGCGAATATGGATCTGGTCTGGCAACAGATGGCAGAAAAACTGCAAAGCTTTAATGTCCTCAGCTATCTCTCCTCCCACGATACGCGTCTGTTTCGCGAGGGCGACCAGCAGGCAGCGCAGCTGCTGATGCTGGCGCCGGGCGCGGTACAGATTTACTACGGCGACGAGACCCGTCGACCGTTCGGCCCAACCGGCTCCGACCCGCTTCAGGGTACGCGTTCGCAAATGAACTGGCAGGACATCAAGGGTCAGTCGGCGCAAACACTGGAGCACTGGCAAACGCTGGGGCAATTTCGTGCCCGCCACCCGGCTATTGGCGCAGGCAAACACACCACGCTGAGCCTGCAACAGGGGTACGGTTTTATCCGTGAACAGGGCGATGATAAGGTGATGGTCGTCTGGGCAGGCCGCCGCTAAGGTTGCTGTCGCCTGTCTCTCCTCAGGCGACACACTCCCTCCTCTGATATATAAAACCAACATAAATAAAACTAACAACATAAAACACCAGCAACGCCAATCTCATCGCATTTGCACCGCAGAGTATGTAGCGCTATGGTTAGCCATTTTTAAAATCAGACCGACAGAACAGCTGCTATGACATTTTCACTTTTCGGCGACAAATTCACCCGCCATGCAGGCATCACGCGCCTGATGGAAGATCTTAATGACGGCTTACGCACCCCTGGCGCCATCATGCTCGGCGGCGGTAATCCGGCACAAATCCCGGCGATGACCGACTACTTCCAGAACTTACTGACTGAGATGCTGGAAACCGGCAAAGCCACTGATGCGCTATGTAATTATGACGGCCCGCAGGGCAAAACTGAGCTGCTGACGTTGCTCGCAGGCATGCTGCGTGACGAGCTGGGCTGGGATATTGAACCGCAGAATATCGCACTGACAAACGGCAGCCAGAGCGCGTTTTTCTACTTATTCAATCTGTTTGCAGGCCGTCGTGCCGACGGAAGCACCCGTAAGGTGCTCTTCCCGCTGGCGCCGGAGTACATTGGCTATGCCGATTCCGGCCTGGAAGAAGATCTGTTTGTCTCGGCCCGGCCGAATATTGAGCTGCTGCCGGAAGGCCAGTTCAAATACCATGTCGATTTCGAGCATCTGCATATCGGCGAAGAGACCGGAATGATTTGCGTCTCACGCCCGACCAACCCCACCGGCAACGTCATCACCGACGAGGAGTTGATTAAGCTCGATGCGCTGGCCAATCAGCACGGGATTCCGCTGGTCATCGACAATGCCTACGGCGTGCCTTTCCCCGGAATCATCTTTAGCGAAGCGCGTCCGTTATGGAATCCGAATATCATCCTCTGCATGAGCTTGTCGAAACTGGGCCTGCCGGGCAGCCGCTGCGGCATTATTATCGCCAACGACAAAGTGATTTCGGCTATCCGTAATATGAACGGCATTATCAGTCTTGCCCCTGGCGGCATTGGGCCTGCCATGATGTGCGAAATGATTAAGCGTAACGATCTGCTGCGCCTGTCGGAAACGGTGATTAAACCCTTCTACTACCAGCGCGTGCAGGAAACCATCGCCACTATTCGCCGCTATTTGTCGCCGGAGCGCTGTCTGATCCATAAACCGGAAGGGGCGATTTTCCTCTGGCTGTGGTTTAAAGATTTGCCCATCAGCACCGAGCTGCTTTATCAGCGCCTGAAAAAACGTGGGGTATTAATGGTGCCGGGGGATTACTTCTTCCCGGGTCTCGATAAGCCCTGGCCGCATACTCACCAGTGTATGCGCATGAACTATGTTCCGGATCCGGACAAAATCGAAGCCGGAGTCAAAATTCTCGCGGAAGAAATTGAAAACGCCTGGCGCGAAAACCCGTAGCCTATTATCAGGCCTTCGCCATGAAGGCCTTTTTATACCAAACAATAACCACACTAATTAAATAGTTAATTAATTAGCCTGCTGTTTTAATATAGATATATTCAGATGCATACTTTTTAATATTTTCCAGTGGATTTAAAAATATATTATCAAGTTAACCAAAGCCACACCAACTATTAACCATTTAGCATAGCTAAACTGTTAAATATAGTTTTAATTTATTGTTTTTAAATGGTTATTTAATTTCAAAATAACACGAAATTAGGAATAATCATATTTTTTAGTAAATCATTAAATAACCACCAACAATCCACTCCGGGAATCCAAAAGCCTCTTACACTGATTATTACGCCAGGCGGCGTTTTATTTCAGAGGGTATTATCATGGCTACCTGTAAAATTAACCACCTGAGTACAATCGCGGTGGCGGTTATTCTTGCATTCTCCTTAGCGGCCTGCAGCGGCAGTAGCGGCGGCTCATATTCCAAACTGAAAGACGGGCAAACGTCAGGCGCGGACGGTCAGACGGCAGGCAACGGTTCCGATGGCAGCACAGGCGGTGGCGGCAGTGGCGGGAGCAACGGCGGTGGTTCGGATGGCGGCACCAGCGGAACAGACGGCGTTGATACCACGACCTCTAACTCCGCAGTCGGCACTCTGGTAAGCGATGCAGGCACTGCGGTATCAAGCGTGGGTGGCACCCTGGACGGCCTCGGTAGCCAGCTACCCAGCGATAACCCGGTCACTTCCACGGTCGCAACCACCGTCAGCGGGCTGGGTACCGTACTGAATACCGCCGGAACGGGCGTCAGCACCGGGCTTGGCGATTCGAACAATCCCAACGGCGTGGGCACCACGGTGCAGGGAG
This sequence comes from Phytobacter sp. V91, assembly GCF_965644225.1. Taxonomy (NCBI): domain Bacteria; kingdom Pseudomonadati; phylum Pseudomonadota; class Gammaproteobacteria; order Enterobacterales; family Enterobacteriaceae; genus Phytobacter; species Phytobacter sp. V91. The sequence goes on from NZ_CBFFRJ010000016.1 coordinate 43,451, forward strand.
TCACCTCCTCGGTAACCGCGCTGGGGAACACCGTCTCCGGCGTTGGCACCAACCTTGCCAGCACAACCGCCAACACCGGCCTTGCGCCGGTCACCAACCTTGCAGGCACCATTGTTGACAGAACCGGCCAGGTGGTCAGCACCACCGGGAATGCATTAACCACCGCGGTTGCCAGCGAGGGGGTCAGTAAACTGACGACGGGGGCAACGACGCTGGTGAACAACACCACCGGAGGCGTTGAGAAGTTGACCCAGGGCGTGGGGAGCACCACCGGGCTGGGTACACCGGTGAATAACCTGCTGACTACCGTCGGCAATGGCGTCAGCGGCGTGGGTAGCAATGTAAGTTCGTCGAATCCGAACCTCGCAGGCGTCGGTCAGGTTGTGCAAACCCTGGGGCAGACGGTGACCGATGTGGGCGGACTGGTAAAACCGGCCTCGACCTCGACGGGTAGCGGCACAACCAGTAACGGCGGTATTTCCGCCAATGCCAGCGTCGATGCCAGTAAAAGCGGACTGCTCGCCAACGTAGGGGCAACCGTCAACACCCTGACGGCCGACCTCAATGCTTCAGTAACCAATAACACATCCAGCACCAGTGGAAACACCCACCCGCTCAGCGGGCTGACCAGCACGGTTGGCGGGATCCTAAAACCTAATAATTAGTCCTTCTTTTGTGCCCCCGCCAGGGGGCACGTTTTCACAGCAACAGTTTTCACCCTCTGACGGGTGACAGAAAAATAAAAAGGGACTGAGCGATGAAACTGCCACTCTGCTCCGTGCTGCTTTGCATCAGCGTACTGACGCTTGCCCGCGCCGATACCCTCCCGGCGATTGTTGACTCTGCTAACCCGGCGAAGCCCTCGCGAACGATACAAGAACCGGATACCCGACAGCTACCTGCCCCCAAAGTGACGGTAGCCAAACCCGACACTGCGCTCACGCCGGACACCCCGGTGCAGGTCAAACATATTCAGTTTATCGGCGGCACCGTCTATCCGCTGAAATCCCTGCTCCAGCCGTTTCGCCCTTATGCCGGCAAAACCGTACCGCTAAAAACCATCATTAATCTGGCAAATGATATTACCGCCCGCTACCGGGCCGATGGTTATCCTCTCTCTTACGCCTGGCTACCGGACGATAATTTTCACAACGGAACCATCAAAATTATCCTCGTGGAAGGTTATGTGGCGCGCAGTGAAATCAACAGTAATAACGCCATGATTGCCGCGCGTCTTAAACGCCTTGCCGAAAAAATCATGGCGGCACGGCCGCTGTCACAGGCGCTTTTTGATCGCTACAGCCAGTTAATGACCCGCACGCCAGGCAGCAAAGTGGACGTTAGCGCCCAGCTGCCGAAGAATATCTACGGCGCGGCAGTCATGAGCGTCAACGCGCAACAGCCGCATATCTGGGATATCTCCTCCACGCTGGACACCCGTCGCGGGCAGAGTCTGGCGCTGGTCAATGGCTCCCTGAGCAACCTGACCAGCTATGGCGATCAGCTCGGGGTGGCGACCTTTGTCCCACTGGGTGACGGCGCAGATAAGCATTACTTCGGGATGAATTATCAGCAGTTTGTGAATGATGAAGGCCTGAGCGTGCAGCTTAAAGGCAGTTATTATCGCGACGATCCAAAGAGCTACGACCCTTTACTCTACCTGCCTAATGGCATCTCGGTGGATGCCCGGCAAAAAACCACCCAGTACAACGGCGGCGTGAGTCTGAACTATCCCCTGCTGCTGACCCGGCAAAAACAGGTCAACCTCTTTGGCGGCATGGATTACACCGACCGACGCAACGACTACCGCCTGCGGGCCCGGGGATTTGGTCAGACCCAGGAGTTGCCGGAGCAAAACCAGCGGGTACGCTATCCGGCCCTGGAGTTTGGCATCAACGGTATCCGGGCATTTGAGGATTCAGGCACCCGCCTCGGCGGTGGTATTTCTGTTCGTCAGGGGCTGGATGCTCTGGGGGCAAACGCCTCGCCAACCCAGGGCACCGATGTCGATTTCACCCGCTGGAAAGGCCAGCTCGACGGCGCATGGCTGGTTACGGAAAACGTCCGCCTTTCCGGTGCGCTGGAAGGGGTATGGTCAGATAATGATTTACCTGAAGCAGAACGAGTAAGCTTCGGTGCCCAACGCTTTGGTCGCGGCTATCAGGATGGCGAGGCGCAAGGGGATTACGGCTATGGTGGTCAGGTTGAGCTGCGTTATTTGCACAGTCGAAAAGAGAGCCAATGGCTGGCAACGGTACAGCCCTATGTACTGGCAGACACCGCACGCAGCGGGTTTAACCAGCCCGGCTATCGCCATCAACGCTTAAGCTCCGTCGCCGCAGGCGTGATGCTGGGCGATAATCGCCACTACAGTCTGACGTTTGAAGCGGCGCGTCCGACGGGAGATGTCCCCACAGACAGCCGCCAGCGCGAGTGGCGCTACAGCATGACAGTGACATGGAACTTCAATAACTTACAGTAAGTAGCTCTCCAGTCGCTGCTGGCGCAGTTTAACGGGATCGATACAGTTCAGGGCGCTGGTCGGGCAGGCTTCCACACAGGCTGGTCCATTCTCACGGTGCAGGCACAGATCGCATTTCAGCGCCTGAACGCGGGCATTTTCCAGCGTCACTTCCATGGCCCCAAACGGACAGGCCATCATGCAGCTTTTACAGCCAATACAGAGAGATTGCTCAACCTGAACCGCACCATTAACCCGGCTGATGGCGCTCACCGGGCAGACGTTGGCGCAGGGAGCATCTTCACAATGATGGCAGGTCACCGCCGTGGTTAATGACCCGGTTTTCACCACCCGGATGCGGGCGCTGAAGGCGCCAGGGGAAAGGGCTGCGCAATCCTGGTTTTGCTGGTGCGACACCACACAGGCGACTTCACAGGTACGGCAGCCAATACATTTGGCTGAATCCGCGATAATAAAACGGTTCATCTTCCACTCCGCCGACGTTGAATGCCGTCAGAGTGCCAGAAAATGCACCGTTCATGCTTTGATCCTGGCCGGGATTGTTGCCAGATCTGTCACTTGCCCAGGCACATCTGGCCTTCTGCCTACACCCGCAGGGTAAAGCCCAGCTCTTCAGAGATAGCCTGAGCGGTATCGCGCAGCGGCTTGAGCAGGTTTTTCTCGCCAATCTGTTTCAGGCGTGAAGTGGAGAGCGAAATAGAAATGGCGTAAGGCACGCGATGGTGAATATCAAACACCGGCACCGCAATACAGGAGACGCCCAGTTCGTTCTCCTCGCGGTCCATCGCCATAATGCCTTCGCGTATCTGCGCCAGCTCGTCATACATCGCAGGCAGTCCGGTGATGGTATTACGGGTCAGCGGCTGGATCTGCTCCTGATGCGTCTCCCAGTACTCTTTCACATACTCCTGCTGACCAAACGCCATATAGATCTTACCCATCGCCGAGCAGTACAGCGGCATATGCTGACCAATATAGGCGCGGGTACGCAGCATGCCCGTGGTCGGCTCCAGCTTGTAGATCAGGATGGCATGATCGTCTTCACGGCTGGAGAAGTTGATGGTCTCCCCTGTGGCGATATTCAGGGCTTCCAGATGCGGGGCCGCAACGTGAATAATATTCAGCGACGTCAGGGCTTTTTGCCCAACGGCGATAAATTTGGTGGTCAGGCGGTAACTTCCGGCAGCAGGCGCAGGGGTAACGTAGCCACAGGATTGCAGCCCCTGGAGCAAACGGTGCACGGTACTTTTGTTCAGCCCGGCAAGTTCAGACAGATGGGCAAGCGGGCAACCGTTCGGGTAATTGCTCAATATTTCAATCAACATCAAACCGCGAAACAAGCTCTGGCTTCCTGCCGGCCTCTCTTTCTCCTGCGTGTTTTCACTCTCTTTTGTGTTCATCGCTTTCGTTCTCCATTTTGTGGCGACCTGATGGTAGCGCAAAGTGTGTTTCACTTCACGATCTGAACAGAAATTTTGTAATTAATTGATTTTATTGAAATTCAAAAAACTATGCAGCAATTGATTTGTTAAATCATGATCGTTATATTTGAAATCAGATTTCGCATAGTGAAATTTAAAGGTTGCACAATGTTCTCAGCGCCAACACCAGGAGAACCTTTCACAGGTTGTTAGCAGCCATCCCGGTCACCGGGAATAACACGAATATGCATCAAAAACGCACCGCTCCTGTCGGCGCGTTTTTGCAACCCAACATCATTTAGTGGAACGTTATTTCACTATATGAAACGAAAAAAAGCCGTAATGGAGAAAGGGTATGTTATTGAGTTTTGCGGACCTTAAAAATGAGTTTAACCGTGTCCTGCTGGCGCGCGGTGTAGCGGCAGAGACCGCCGACGCCTGTGCGGAGATGTTTGCCCGTACCACCGAGTCCGGCGTCTATTCACATGGCGTAAACCGTTTCCCACGCTTTATTCAGCAACTGGAAAACGGCGACATCATCCCGGAGGCGCTGCCAAAACGCATCACCTCACTGGGGGCGATTGAGCAGTGGGATGCCCAGCGTTCTATCGGCAACCTGACCGCGAAAAAAATGATGGATCGGGCGATTGAACTGGCTTCCGACCACGGTATTGGCCTGGTGGCGGTGCGTAACGCTAACCACTGGATGCGCGGCGGCAGCTATGGCTGGCAGGCGGCGGAAAAAGGCTACATAGGCATCTGCTGGACCAACTCCATTGCCGTTATGCCGCCGTGGGGCGCGAAAGAGTGCCGCATCGGCACCAACCCGCTGATCGTTGCTATCCCGTCGACACCGATCACCATGGTCGATATGTCGATGTCGATGTTCTCCTACGGCATGCTGGAAGTGAACCGCCTGGCGGGTCGTCAGCTGCCGGTTGACGGTGGTTTCGACGACGAAGGCAACCTGACCAAAGACCCGGCACCGATTGAGAAAAACCGTCGCATTCTGCCAATGGGCTACTGGAAAGGCTCCGGTCTGTCCATCGTGCTGGACATGATTGCCACCCTGCTTTCCGATGGCTCTTCCGTGGCCGCCGTTACCGAAGACAACAGCGATGAGTTCAACATTTCGCAGGTGTTTATCGCCATCGAAGTGGACAAACTGATCGACGGCGCGACCCGTGATGCCAAGCTGCAACGCATTATGGATTACATCACCACCGCTGAACGCGCCGATGAAGATGCGCCAATCCGTCTGCCGGGCCACGAATTTACCCGTCTGCTGGAAGAAAACCGCCGCAACGGCATTACCGTTGATGACAGCGTGTGGGCGAAAATTAAGTCGCTATAAGGAGTGCCATCATGATTTATGGACACATTTCTCAACCCAATGCCTGCCGCTATCCAGCGGCCATTGAGAAAGCGCTCGATTTTCTGCGTACCACCGACTTCAGCAAGCTGGAGCCGGGGGTGGTCGAAATTGAGGGTCGTACCATCTTTGCACAGATCCTTGACCTGACCACCCGTCCGCACGATGAACTGCGCCCGGAAGTACATCGCCGTTACCTGGATATTCAGTTTTTACATTCCGGCGAAGAGCAAATCGGTGTCGCTATCGATACCGGAAACAATGTAGTGAGTGAAGAGTTACTGGAACAACGGGATATTATTTTTTATCACGACAGTGAAAATGAATCCTTAATTGAAATGGTGCCAGGTAACTACGCCGTATTTTTCCCGCAGGATGTTCATCGCCCTGCCTGTAATAAACATCGGGAAACTGCAATTCGTAAAATAGTGGTTAAAGTTGCGATTTCCGCTTTGAATTAATCCGTAATTATTTATCGCTTACCGATAAATAAAAGGAGTTGAAAATGGAAAGAAATGACGCCGGCTATATTATCGGCGCATACCCTTGTGCGCCTTCATTTCACCAAAAAAGCGAACAGGAAGAGACGGAATTCTGGCGCTTACTCGCGGACACGCCCCACATCCGCGGGCTGGAACAGCCCTGCCACGAGAATTTTCACCCTTATGGCGATGAGTGGCTGTTCCAGAACACGCCGCAGGAGTGGGAGATGGTGGTCACCGCTATCCCGGAAACCATGCGCCGCCGTGGCGGGGGTAATGGCGCCTTTGGCCTGGCCTCCAGCGATGAAGAACAACGGCTGGCCTGCGTCGAATTTCATCGTCATTTACTGAATAAAATCAATGCAGTAAACAAACGCTTTGCTGGCAAGGTTATCTCTCTTGAACTGCAGGCGGCCCCACTGGCAGGTAATAGCAACGTGGCTCAGGCGACCGATGCTTTCGCCCGCTCGGTAAAAGAAATTGCCGGCTGGGACTGGTCATGCTCGCTGGTGCTTGAACACTGCGATGCAATGAACCAACCCGCGCCGCGCAAAGGTTTCCTGCCGCTGGAAAACGTGCTGGAGAGCCTTGCTGGTTACAACATTGATGTGTGCATTAACTGGGCGCGCTCCGCCATTGAAGGGCGAAACACCACCCTGCCGCTGACGCACACCCAGGCGGTAAAAGCCGCGGGCAAACTGGGGGCGCTGATGTTCTCCGGCACCGCAACCGAGGGGCCGTATGGCGAATGGACTGACCTGCACACGCCATTCGCGCCGTTCTGCCCTGCAAGCTTGTTAACGATAGAAAGCGCAAAAGAATTATTTAATGTGGCTGACTCAGCAAAACTACAGTTTGCCGGTATTAAATTACTGGAAATTGATGCTAATGCTGATGCGAATCATCGCATAGCCATATTACGCGATGGCATTAACGCGTTAAACAAAGCCACACAATAACTATAAAGCGTCACTTTAATCGCAAAGTCAGTTACTTTTAACGAGAGATTAATATGAACACTTCCTCTTACGCTACATCTGCGGATATTCCGCGCCAACGCTGGTTAAGAATTATACCGCCAATTCTTATCACCTGTATTATTTCTTATATGGACCGCGTTAATATCGCTTTTGCCATGCCCGGCGGGATGGATCAGGAGTTAGGCATCACCGCCACTATGGCGGGTCTGGCTGGCGGTATTTTCTTCCTTGGTTATCTCTTCTTACAGGTGCCTGGCGGCAAAATTGCCGTCCACGGCAGCGGCAAGAAATTCATTGGCTGGTCACTGGTGGCATGGGCGGTAATCTCCGTACTCACCGGGCTTGTCACCAACCATTATCAACTGCTGGCGCTACGTTTCCTGCTCGGTGTGGCAGAAGGCGGCATGCTGCCGGTGGTGCTCACCATGATCAGTAACTGGTTCCCGGATGCTGAGCGTGGTCGCGCTAATGCCATCGTGATTATGTTCGTGCCCATTGCCGGGATTATCACCGCACCGCTGTCCGGCTGGATAATCACCGCTCTGGACTGGCGCTGGCTGTTTATCATTGAAGGTCTGATGTCCATCGTCGTACTGGTGCTATGGGCGCTGACCATCTATGACCGCCCACAGGAAGCGCGCTGGATTTCAGAAGCAGAGAAGAAATACCTGGTGGAAACCCTGGCTGCCGAACAGCAGGCCATCGCCGGTAAAACCGTGGTTAACGCCTCGCTGAGCGCCGTGCTCTCCGACCGCACCATGTGGCAGCTGATCGCCCTGAACTTCTTCTACCAGACCGGGATTTACGGCTACACCCTGTGGCTGCCAACCATCCTGAAAGAGCTGACTCACACCAATATGGGTCAGGTCGGGATGCTCGCCATCCTGCCCTATGTTGGCGCGATTGCCGGCATGTTCCTGTTCTCTTCCCTGTCTGACCGCACCGGTAAACGTAAGCTGTTCGTCTCCCTGCCGCTGATTGGTTTTGCGACCTGCATGTTCCTCTCGGTCGTACTCAAAGAGAGCGTCTGGCTGTCCTATGCCGCGCTGGTCGGTTGCGGCTTCTTCCTGCAATCCGCAGCCGGTGTGTTCTGGACCATTCCAGCCCGTCTGTTTAGTGCCGAAATGGCCGGTGGCGCGCGCGGTGTGATTAACGCCCTGGGTAACCTCGGCGGCTTCTGCGGCCCGTATGCCGTCGGCGTGTTGATCACCCTGTACAGCAAAGATGCGGGCGTCTACTGCCTGGCGATTTCACTGGCGATTGCCGCGCTGATGGCGCTGCTGCTGCCGTCCAAGTGTGATGCCAAAGCGTCGTCTGTTGGTGCGGTTAATGCGACCAAACGTGCGGCCTGATGCCCCCACCCCAGCCCTCTCCCACCGGGAGAGGGAGCAAAAGCAAGTTAGGCCCCTCACCCACTCAGGAGAGGGGCAACACCAGGAAAAAAAGATGAGTGAAAGAGAGACCTTCTGGTTGGGTATCGATTGTGGCGGTACTTATCTGAAAGCAGGCCTGTATAACAGCCAGGGTAAAGAATTCGACATTGAACGCCAGTCGGTGCGTACGCTCAGCCCGCAGCCGGGCTGGGCAGAGCGCGATATGGCGGAGCTATGGCAGCACTGCGCGGCAACCATTGCCCGTCTGCTGCAACGTACCGGTATTCGCGGCGAACAAATCAAAGGCGTCGGGATTTCCGCTCAGGGCAAAGGGCTGTTTTTACTCGATAAAAACGACCAGCCGCTGAGTACCGCTATCCTGTCCTCCGACCGCCGCGCAATGAACATTGTGAAGTGCTGGCAGCAGGATGGCATTCCACAAAAACTCTACCCGTTAACGCGCCAGACTTTATGGACCGGGCACCCGGCCTCGCTGCTGCGCTGGGTTAAAGAGAACGAGCCGCAGCGTTACGCGCAAATTGGCTGCGTAATGATGGGCCACGATTATCTGCGCTGGTGCCTCACCGGCGTGAAGGGGTGCGAAGAGAGCAATATCTCTGAATCCAACCTCTACCATATGACCACCGGGCAGTACGATCCCTGCCTGACGCAGTGGCTTGGCATCAGCGAAATCGACGCTGCGCTGCCGTCCATTGTGGGTTCAGCGCAAATTAGCGGTGAAATCACCTCTCAGGCAGCCGCCATTACCGGTCTCGCGGCGGGAACCCCCGTCGTGGGCGGTCTGTTTGATGTGGTTTCTACCGCTCTCTGCGCCGGACTTGATGATGAGTACACCCTTAACGCCGTGATGGGGACCTGGGCGGTCACCAGCGGCATCGCCGATGGGCTGCGCGATAACGAATCGCATCCATACGTCTACGGGCGCTACGTCAACGACGGGCAGTACATCGTGCACGAAGCCAGCCCGACCTCTTCCGGCAACCTCGAATGGCTGACCGCGCAGTGGGGCGACATCAGCTTTACCGAGATAAACCAGCTGGTCGACAGCCTGCCCAAAGCCGCCAGCGATGTCTTCTTTCTGCCGTTCCTGTACGGCAGTAACGCCGGACTCGACATGACCAGCGGCTTCTACGGTATGCAGGCGCTGCACACCCGGGCGCATCTGTTACAGGCGGTCTACGAAGGGGTGGTGTTCAGCCATATGACGCACCTCAACCGCATGCGCGAGCGCTTTACCGAGGTCCGCGCCCTGCGCGTCACCGGCGGCCCGGCGCATTCCCGCGTATGGATGCAGATGCTGGCGGACGTCAGTGGTCTGCCCGTTGAACTGCCGCAGGTGGAAGAGACCGGCTGCTTTGGCGCGGCCATCGCGGCACTGGTCGGCACCGGCGTTTATCAGACCTTCACCGACGCCCAGCAGACCCTCAATTACGAGATGCACACCCTGACGCCGGACATGAACGCCCATGCCGCCTACCAGCGCAAATATCACCGTTACCAGATTTTAATTGCCGCACTTCAGGGCTTTCACGCCCGTATTAAGGAGCACGCTTTATGAGCCGACCACTACTGCAACTGGCGCTCGACCACACCGACCTTGCCGCCGCCCAGCGCGATGTTGCGTTATTACAGGACCACGTCGATATCGTGGAAGCAGGGACCATTCTGTGCCTGAGCGAAGGGCTGAATGCCGTCCGCGCCCTGCGCGCGCAGTGCCCGGAGAAAATCATCGTGGCCGACTGGAAAGTCGCCGACGCCGGAGAAACCCTGGCTCAGCAGGCGCTGGAAGCAGGCGCCAACTGGATGACCATTATCTGTGCCGCGCCGCTGGCGACCATCGAAAAAGGTCATGCGGTTGCCGCAGCCCGTGGGGGTGAAATCCAGATCGAACTCTTTGGTAACTGGACGTTCGACGATGCCCGCGACTGGTACAGCACCGGCGTTCGCCAGGCGATTTATCACCGTGGTCGCGACGCGCAGGCCAGCGGTCAGCAGTGGGGCGAAGTGGATCTGGCGCGGATGAAAGCGCTGTCGGATATCGGTCTGGAGCTGTCCGTCACCGGAGGCATCACCCCGGCCGACCTGCCGCTGTTCAAAGAGATCAACGTGAAGGCCTTTATTGCCGGACGCGCCCTTTCTGGCGCGGCTCACCCGCAGCAGGTCGCAGAGGAATTCCATGCCCGCATTCGCGACATCTGGGGAGCCTGATCATGCGTAATCACCCATTAGGTATTTATGAAAAAGCGCTACCGAAAGACTTATCCTGGCCGGAGCGTCTGGTTCTGGCTAAAAGCTGCGGGTTCGACTTCGTGGAGATGTCCGTTGACGAAACCGACGAGCGCCTCTCAAGACTCGAATGGAGCACCGCCCAGCGCGCCTCGCTCGTAGAAGCGATGCTGGAAACCAATGTCGCGATCCCATCGATGTGCCTGTCCGCTCATCGCCGCTTCCCGTTCGGCAGCCGCGATGAAGCCGTGCGCGAACGGGCGCGGGATATCATGACCAAAGCCATCAGGCTGGCGCGTGATTTGGGTATTCGTACTATCCAGCTCGCCGGTTACGACGTCTATTACGAAGAGCATGACGCCGGTACCCAGCAACGCTTTGCCGAAGGTCTGGCCTGGGCGGTGCAACAGGCCGCTGGCGCACAGGTCATGCTGGCGGTAGAGATCATGGATACCGCGTTTATGAACTCCATCAGCAAATGGAAAAAGTGGGACGAGATGCTCGCGTCTCCGTGGTTCACCGTCTACCCGGACGTGGGCAACCTCAGCGCCTGGGGCAATGATGTCCCTGCCGAACTGGCGCTCGGTATCGACCGTATCGCCGCCATTCACCTGAAAGATACCCAGCCAGTGACGGAAACCAGCCCAGGCCAGTTCCGCGATGTCCCCTTTGGCGAGGGCTGCGTCGATTTCGTTAACGTCTTCAGCACGCTACAGGATCTCAATTATCGCGGCGCATTTCTGATTGAAATGTGGACCGAAAAAGCCAAAGAGCCGGTGCTGGAGATCATCCAGGCCCGTCGCTGGATTGAAGCCCGTATGCAGGAAGGAGGATTCGCATGTTAGAACAATTGAAAGCCGAAGTACTGGCGGCAAACCTGGCGCTGCCCGCTCACGGGCTGGTGACCTTCACCTGGGGCAACGTCAGCGCGGTCGATGAGACCCGCAAACTGATGGTGATTAAACCCTCCGGCGTCGAGTATGACGTGATGCAAGCCGAGGATATGGTGGTGGTGGATATCGCCAGCGGCAAAGTGGTGGAAGGCAGCAAAAAGCCCTCTTCCGATACGCCGACGCATCTGGCGCTGTATCGTCGCTTCCCGGAGATTGGCGGTATTGTGCATACCCATTCCCGCCACGCCACCATCTGGTCGCAGGCCGGTCTGGATCTGCCCGCCTGGGGCACCACCCATGCGGATTATTTCTACGGCACCATTCCCTGCACGCGCCTGATGACGACTGCGGAGATTAACGGTGAGTACGAGTACGAAACCGGCGAAGTGATCATCAAAACCTTCGAAGAGCGCGACCTGAACCCGATGCAGGTTCCGGCTGTACTGGTTCACTCCCACGGTCCCTTTGCCTGGGGCAAAGACGCGCACGATGCGGTACACAACGCGGTCGTACTGGAAGAGTGCGCCTACATGGGCCTGTTCTCCCGCCAGCTGGCACCGCAACTGCCGGATATGCAGTCTGAACTGCTGGATAAGCACTATCTGCGGAAACACGGAGCGAATGCCTATTACGGGCAGTAGTTCCTCTGCGGCCTGATGCCCTCACCCCGGCCCTCTCCCACAGGGCTGTCTCTTATACACAAATCCTCCGGCAACATTGTCGGGGGATTTTTTTGAATCTTTTCCCCGTTTGTTGATCTTT
>NZ_CBFFRJ010000017.1:0-53561 GCF_965644225.1 Phytobacter sp. V91
CTGGGCCTGTTTATAGGTCATCTCGCCTTTTTCGACCTGCTCAACAACGGCTATTTTAAAGGATAGAGGATAATCGCATTGGGTGCGTTTGAACTCAGTCATCATCACGTTCTCCGGATTTAAGTCAGGAACGTGTCAACGCTATTCAGGACGGGTCAGAAGCATAAAAAAAGCCGGATAATTGTTTATCCGGCTTTTCCGTTTCAAAACAAAGGCGGGGTTACACTTCCAGCCAGTTCATAATGCCATCAGCAGCTTTACGGCCTTCGGCAATAGCGGTAACCACCAGATCCGAACCACGCACAATGTCGCCACCGGCAAAGATTTTCGGGTTGCTGGTCTGGAACGCGTTCTCGTTGCCTTCCGGCGCGATGATACGGCCCTGCGAGTCCAGCTCAACGCTGTGTTTCGCCAGCCATTCCATGCTGTGAGGACGGAAGCCAAACGCCATCACCACGGCATCTGCCGGCACCACATGCTCAGAGCCCGGGACGATTTCTGCGCGACGACGGCCTTTTTCATCCGGTTTGCCCATCTCGGTACGCGCCATTTTCACGCCGCTCACTTTACCGTTGGCATTGATTTCCACACCCAGCGGCTGAACGTTGAACTGAAACTCAACGCCTTCTTCACGCGCATTTTTTACTTCGCGACGGGAACCCGGCATGTTTTCTTCATCGCGGCGATAGCCACAAATCACATGCTTCGCACCCTGACGAATAGACGTACGCACGCAGTCCATTGCGGTATCGCCACCGCCGAGAACCACAACGCGCTTGCCTTCCATATTGATATACGGCTCATCTGCGGAGTCACCAAAGCCCATGATCTGCTTGGTGTTGGCAATGAGGAACGGCAACGCATCAAAGACACCGTCCGCATCTTCGTTTTCCAGCCCGCCACGCATTGACTGATAGGTGCCCACGCCCAGGAATACGGCATCGTAATCTTTGAGCAGGTCATCAAGCTGTACGTCGCGACCGACTTCGGTGTTCAGTTTGAACTCAATACCCATGTCGGTGAAGATTTCACGGCGGCGGGTCATCACCTCTTTTTCCAGCTTGAAGGCCGGGATACCAAAGGTCAGCAGACCGCCGATTTCCGGGTGACGGTCAAACACGACGGCTTTGACGCCGTTACGGGTCAGCACGTCGGCGCAGGCAAGCCCTGCCGGACCGGCGCCGATGATGGCAACGCGTTTGTCGGTTTGCTTCACGCCAGTGAGGTCCGGACGCCAGCCCATTTCGAACGCTTTATCGTTGATATAGCGTTCGATATTGCCGATGGTCACCGCGCCGAACTCATCGTTCAGCGTACAGGAGCCTTCACACAGGCGGTCCTGCGGGCAAACGCGCCCACAGACTTCCGGCAGGGTGTTGGTCTGGTGTGACAGCTCAGCGGCTTCAAAAATACGTCCCTCATTGGCCAGCTTCAGCCAGTTCGGGATGTAGTTGTGGACCGGACATTTCCACTCGCAGTATGGGTTACCACAGGAGAGGCAGCGATCTGCCTGCGCCTTGGCCTGGCCTTCCGAAAATGGCTCGTAAATCTCAATAAATTCAATTTTACGGATCTTCAGCGGTTTCTTCGGCGGATCGACACGCTGTAAGTCTATAAACTGGTATACGTTCTGACTCATTGCTACCCCTTACTGCGCCTGCACCCGCAGCTCAGCTGCGGAACGACTACGGTGACCTAACAGAGCTTTCACATCGCTGGATTTTGGTTTAACCAGGGCGAACTTCGTTGAGAAGGTCGGCCAGTTCGCCAGGATCTCTTCGCCACGTGAAGAACCGGTATGTTGTACGTGCTCGGTGATCAGACCGCGCAGATGCTCTTCGTGGATAGCGAGGTCATCGACGCTCAGCACTTCCACCAGTTCCGGGTTCACGCGTTTGCGGAATTCGCCGTCTTCATCCAGTACGTAGGCGAAGCCGCCCGTCATACCTGCGCCAAAGTTGACGCCCGTTTTGCCGAGGATACAGACGATACCACCGGTCATGTATTCGCAGCCGTTATCACCAATACCTTCAACCACGGTGATTGCACCGGAGTTACGCACCCCGAAACGCTCACCTGCGCGGCCTGCGGCGTACAGACGACCACCAGTTGCGCCGTACAGGCAGGTGTTACCGATAATGCTTGCTTCATGGCTACGATAAGCTGAGCCCACCGGCGGGCGAACCGCCACTAAACCACCTGCCATGCCTTTGCCTACGTAGTCGTTAGCATCGCCAGTCAGGTACAGCTCAACGCCGCCTGCGTTCCACACGCCGAAGCTCTGGCCTGCGGTACCGCTGAAGTGCGCTTTGATTGGGTCAGCAGCCAGCCCTTGATCGCCATGGGATTGCGCGATATAGCCGGACAGTGACGCGCCGACAGAGCGGTCAGTGTTGCGAATGTCAAACCAGAACGTTTTGCTCTGGCGTTCATCAACAAAAGGTTTCGCCTGTTGCAGCAGCTGTGCATTGAGCACGCCATTATCAAACGGCGGGTTGTTCTCGGTACAGAACAACGCTTTGCCCGGATGCGGTTCAGCGGTTTCCAGCAGTTTGGACAGATCCAGCTTCTGCTGTTTGGCGGTAAACCCGTCCAGCTCTTTGAGCAGGTCAGTACGACCAATCAGGTCGACCAGGCGTTTTACGCCTAACTGCGCCATCAACTCACGGGTTTCACGGGCGATAAATTCAAAGTAGTTGGTCACTTTGAACGGCAGGCCGTGATAGTGGTTTTTACGCAGTTTGTCATCCTGAGTTGCCACACCGGTTGCGCAGTTGTTGAGGTGGCAAATACGCAGGTATTTACAGCCCAGGGCTACCATCGGGCCGGTGCCGAAGCCGAAGCTTTCTGCCCCCAGAATCGCCGCTTTAATGATGTCCTGGCCGGTTTTCAGACCGCCATCGGTTTGCAAACGAATTTTGTGACGCAGACCGTTAGCCACCAGCGCCTGTTGGGTTTCCACCAGGCCCAGCTCCCACGGGCAGCCCGCGTATTTCACGGAGGAGAGCGGGCTTGCACCCGTACCGCCGTCATAACCTGCAATGGTGATCAGGTCCGCGTAGGCTTTCGCCACACCGGTTGCGATGGTGCCAACGCCCGGTTCGGAAACCAGTTTCACGGAGATCATCGCTTTCGGGTTGACCTGTTTGAGGTCGAAAATCAGCTGCGCCAGATCCTCGATAGAGTAAATATCGTGGTGCGGCGGAGGTGAAATCAGGGTCACACCCGGAACGGAATAACGCAGTTTGGCGATGTACGGGGTCACTTTGTCACCCGGTAACTGACCGCCTTCACCCGGTTTCGCGCCCTGAGCGACTTTAATCTGGATCACGTCAGCGTTAACCAGATACGCCGGGGTCACGCCGAAGCGACCAGAGGCGACCTGCTTGATACGTGACACTTTATTGGTGCCGTAACGCGCCGGATCTTCGCCGCCTTCGCCGGAGTTAGAGAAGCCGCCGAGGCTGTTCATGGCCTCTGCCAGTGCTTCGTGGGCTTCCGGGCTCAGTGCGCCAATCGACATCGCTGCGGTGTCAAAACGTTTGAACAACTCGCTCGCGGGTTCAACATCATTGATGCTGACCGTTTCGCCGTTCGGGGTGATTGCCAGCAGGTCGCGCAGCGTTGCCGCCGGACGCTCGTTCACCAGTTTTGCATACTGCTGATAATCGCTGTATTCGCCGCTCTGCACTGCCTGCTGGAGGGTACGCACCACGTCCGGGTTATAGGCGTGGTATTCGCCGCCATGAACGTATTTGAGCTGTCCGCCTTGTTCCAGCGGCTTACGTGCCAGCCAGGCGCGTTTGGACAGGTTCAGCAGGTCCTGCTGGAAGTCAGAGAAACTTGCGCCGCTGATGCGGCTGACAGCACCCTGGAAGCACAGACCGGATACATCTTCATGCAGGCCGACCGCTTCGAACAGTTTCGAGCAACGGTAGGAGGCAATGGTCGAGATGCCCATTTTGGACATGATCTTGTACAGACCTTTATTGATGCCGTTCCGGTAGTTCAGCATCACGGTACGGTAATCTTTCTCGATAGCTTTGCTGTCGACCAGCTTAGCCAGCGTTTCGTAGGCCAGGTACGGATAGATGGCGGTGGCACCAAAGCCCAGCAGCACGGCAAAATGGTGCGGGTCACGAGCGCTTGCGGTTTCAACAATGATGTTGGCGTCGCAGCGCAGGCTCTTATCCACCAGGCGAGTCTGGATCGCCCCTACCGCCATCGGTGCCGGGACCGGCAGGCGATTTTTGGCGATAGCACGGTCAGACAGCACCAGCAGTACCGTACCGTTACGCACCATCTGTTCAGCTTTATCGCACAGCGCCTTGACCGTCTCTTCCAGCGTGGTTTGCGTCACGTCGAAGGTGATGTCCAGCACGTCAGCACGATAGTGCTCTTCTTTAATCGTGGTGAGCTGGGTGAAATCGGAGTACAGCAGAATCGGTGATTTAAAGGTCAGGCGGTGCGCCTGGCCTTCCGCTTCACAGAAGACGTTCATCTCACGACCGATACTGGTTGCCAGCGACATGACATGGGCTTCACGCAGGGGGTCGATTGGCGGGTTGGTCACCTGCGCAAACTGCTGACGGAAGTAGTCATAAATAATACGCGGCTGGCTGGAGAGCACGGCAAACGGGGTATCGTCACCCATTGAACCGACGGCCTCCTGGCCATTTTCGCCCAGTACGCGAATAACCGAATCCAGCTCTTCAAAGCTGTAGTTAAACTGTTTCTGGTAGCTCGACAGCAGGTCATCATCCATTTCACGGGTGCCAACCTGATCGTCAGCCAGATCTTCAAACGGCACCAGACGACGGACGTTTTTCTCCATCCACTCTTTATAAGGGTGGCGGCTTTTCAGATCGTCATCGGTTTCAGCGGAATGGAGAATACGACCACCACGGGTGTCGATAACCATCAGTTCGCCAGGGCCAACGCGACCTTTTTCGACCACTTCATCAGGCTGGTAATCCCAGATCCCGACTTCTGAGGCACAGGTAATCAGCTTATCTTTCGTGATTACGTAGCGCGCAGGACGCAGGCCGTTACGGTCGAGGTTACAGGCGGCGAAACGGCCGTCGGACATCACGATACCGGCCGGGCCATCCCAGGGTTCCATGTGCATGGAGTTGAAGTCGAAGAATGAACGCAGGTCCGGATCCATATCCGGGTTGTTCTGCCAGGCTGGCGGAACCAGCAGACGCATGGCACGGACGATGTCCATACCGCCTGCCAGCAGCAGCTCAAGCATATTATCCATTGAACTGGAGTCAGAGCCGGTTTCGTTGACGAACGGCGCGGCATCATGAAGATCCGGGATCAATGGCGTTTTGAATTTATAGGTACGTGCGCGTGCCCACTGACGGTTACCGGTGATGGTGTTGATTTCACCGTTGTGCGCCAGGTAGCGGAACGGCTGGGCCAGCGGCCAGCGTGGTACGGTATTGGTGGAAAAACGCTGGTGGAACAGGCAAATGGCCGATTCCAGACGTAAGTCCGCCAGATCCAGATAGAAACGCGGCAGGTCTGTCGGCATACACAGACCTTTATAAATGTTCACGACATTGGAGAGGCTGCAAACGTAGAAATCTTTATCTTCCACCAGACGCTTTTCGATGCGACGACGGGCGATAAACAAACGGCGTTCCATATCACGTGGACGCCAGCCTGCCGGGGCATTAACGAAAATCTGCTCAATGCGGGGCAGCGAGGAGAGCGCGATTTCACCAAGCACGCCTTCATTGGTTGGCACATCGCGCCAGCCAACAATCGACAGCGTTTCTTGCTGAAGTTCTTCTTCGACCACACGGCGAGCGGCGGCGGCTTTATCAGGGTCCTGATTAAGGAACAGCATGCCGACAGCGTAATTTTTGGCTAAGCGCCAGCCACGTTCTTCGGCAACAATGCGGAAGAAGCGATCGGGTTTTTGCAGCAGCAAACCACAACCATCACCGGTTTTACCATCGGCGAGAATTGCGCCACGGTGCTGCATACGGGCCAGTGCGTGTATGGCGGTACGCACTACCTTGTGGCTAGGTTCGCCTTCTATGTGGGCGATCAGGCCGAAACCACAGTTATCCCTCTCAAGGGATTTATCGTACAACATATCAGTGAACCTCCCCAGGCTCTACGGGACTCCCTCCTGACCGACGCGCACAGGCGTAAAAAGAGCATGGCGACGGGGCATATGCCTCGAATGTCGCCCTCTTTAATTTCCTTTTCGCATCGGTACACAAGTATTGAGGACTTGCTTAAGAGGGAATCACAATAACTGCATAAATATGATGAGCAGACTGCTCATCCAGAAAGCTTCCAGCGGATTCCCAACTTATCGGGAATCCGTATTCAGGTCAAATGCCAGGCTTATTTATACAATAATGTGCTAAATGCATCTTAAGCGCATGAATATAATCAGTATTTAACCTTTTTTACATTGTTGGAACCCAATAGTAACGCGCTCCGTTATGTGATCTTACTCACTATCGGAAAGCGTGGTTATTGCGCCACTGTACTAACTTACGAGTACCTTTCGGTGTTTTATCCTGCTGTATTTATGCTTTGCGATTAAAAACACTGTTTTGCAGGCGTGACATTATTTTTGCAAAATATCGCGCGAACATAAGGAAAAGTAATTGTCTTCAATGTGAATGAAATTGCGGTAATATCGATTTTTTATGCAGTAGATAAAAGCGTTGCCGGGCGTTTGATCCACATCATCGCCGTCGGAAGCTAAAAATGGCAGGCTTGGCCCTTTCCAGAGCACGGCCTTTCAGATTATGCAGTTACAAAAATTAGTCAATATGTTTGGTGGGGATCTTGCCCGCCGCTATGGTGAAAAAGTTCATAAACTCACCTTACACGGTGGTTTTAGCTGTCCAAATCGTGATGGCACAATCGGGCGTGGCGGCTGTACGTTTTGCAACGTTGCCTCCTTTGCCGACGAAGCGCAGCAGCATCGTTCCATCGCCGAGCAGCTGGCCCACCAGGCTCACCTGGTGAATCGGGCAAAACGTTATCTCGCCTATTTTCAGGCTTACACCAGTACCTGGGCTGAAGTTCAGGTCCTGCGTTCCATGTATCAGCAGGCTGTCAGCCAGGCCAGCATTGTCGGGTTATGCGTCGGTACGCGCCCCGATTGTGTTCCGGAGGCGGTGCTTGATCTGCTCAGCGAATACCATGATTTAGGTTATGAGGTGTGGCTGGAGCTTGGGCTGCAAACGGCACACGATAAAACACTGCATCGTATCAATCGCGGCCATGATTTCGCCTGCTACCAGAATACGACCCGGCTGGCCCGTGAGCGCGGGCTGAAAGTCTGTAGCCACCTGATCGTCGGGTTGCCGGGGGAAGGGCAGGCAGAATGCCTGCAAACGCTCACTCGCGTGGTGGAGACCGGCGTTGACGGTATCAAACTGCATCCCCTGCATATTGTGAAAGGCAGTACCATGGCGAAAGCCTGGCAAGCCGGACGCCTGAGCGGCATCGAACTGGCAGATTACACGGTGACTGCGGGGGAGATGATTCGCCATACGCCGCCTGACGTCATTTATCATCGTATTTCCGCCAGCGCCCGTCGTCCGACATTGCTGGCTCCGCTGTGGTGCGAAAACCGCTGGACGGGGATGGTTGAGTTGGATCGCTACCTCAACGAACGGGGAGTCCAGGGTTCCGCCCTTGGGCGCTGCTGGACGCCCGTCCCGCAGTCTTTAGCCGCCGAAAAAATCTGCGGGTGAAGACCAGATCTCAATCATTGCCGCATTTTTCGCACAACCTTCAACGCCTTGCTCAGAATTGAGTATTATTGAGCGGAATTGTTTGAGGAAATCGTTATGAAGCAAATCCGTTTACTGGCGCAATATTACGTCGACCTGATGATGAAGCTCGGCCTGGTGCGTTTCTCTATGCTGCTGGCACTGGCGCTGGTGGTGCTTGCGATTGTCGTGCAGATGGCGGTGACCATGGTGCTGCATGGGCAGGTGGAAAGCATCGACGTGATCCGCTCTATCTTTTTTGGTCTGCTTATTACCCCCTGGGCAGTCTATTTTCTGTCGGTGGTCGTTGAGCAGCTGGAAGAGTCGCGCCAGCGTCTGTCACGGCTGGTCGATAAGCTCGAGGAGATGCGCGATCGTGACCTCAAACTGAACGTCCAGTTGAAGGACAATATCGCCCGGCTCAATCAGGAGATGGCGGACCGCGAAAAGGCTGAAGCGGAGCGGTCATCGACCTTTGAACGCCTCAAGATTGAGATGCAGGAGCGTGAACAGACGCAGATCCAGCTTGAACAGCAGTCGACATTTTTACGCTCTTTCCTCGACGCTTCGCCGGACCTGGTGTTCTATCGCAACGAGGACAAAGAATTCTCTGGCTGCAACAGAGCAATGGAGTTGCTTACCGGGAAGAGCGAAAAGCAGCTTATTAAACTCAAGCCACAGGATGTGTATACCCCGGAAGCGGCGGAAAAAGTCATTGAGACCGATGAAAAAGTGTTCCGTCACAATGTCTCGCTCACCTATGAGCAGTGGCTGGATTACCCGGACGGGCGCAAAGCCTGTTTTGAAATCCGCAAAGTTCCCTATTATGACCGCGTAGGCAAGCGCCACGGGCTGATGGGCTTCGGACGCGATATTACCGAGCGTAAGCGTTATCAGGACGCTCTGGAGCGAGCCAGCCGCGATAAGACCACCTTTATCTCTACCATCAGCCATGAGCTGCGTACGCCGCTTAATGGCATTGTCGGTCTGAGCCGTATTCTGCTTGATACCGAACTGAGCGATGAGCAGGAAAAATACCTGAAGACCATTCATGTCTCCGCCGTCACGCTGGGAAATATCTTCAACGATATTATCGACATGGATAAAATTGAACGGCGTAAAGTCCAGCTGGATAATCAACCCGTTGATTTCACCAGCTTCCTGGCCGATCTGGAGAATTTATCCGGCCTGCAGGCGCACCAGAAAGGGCTGCGTTTTGTGATGGAGCCAACTCTGCCTCTGCCACATAAAGTGGTGACCGATGGCACACGTCTGCGCCAGATCCTCTGGAACCTTATCAGCAACGCCGTCAAGTTTACCCGCGAAGGGCAGGTCACGGTGCGCGTGCGCTACGATGAGGGCGACATATTGCACTTCGAGGTGGAAGATTCCGGTATGGGAATTCCTCGTGAAGAGCTCGATAAAATCTTCGCCATGTATTACCAGGTCAAAGACAGCGACGGTGGCAAACCCGCCACCGGAACCGGCATTGGCCTTGCGGTCTCCCGACGGCTGGCAAAAAGCATGGGCGGCGATATTGTGGTGGCCAGCCAGGCAGGTAAAGGCTCGCTCTTTACCCTTACCGTGCATGCCCCTGCGCTGGCGGAAGAGGTGGAAGATGCTTTTGAGGATGATGATATGCCGCTGCCGGCCCTGCACGTGCTGCTGGTGGAGGATATTGAGCTCAATGTCATTGTCGCGCGTTCGGTGCTGGAAAAACTGGGCAGCAGCGTGGATGTGGCTATGACCGGTAAAGCGGCGCTTGAGATGTTCCGGCCAGGCGAGTACGACCTGGTCTTGCTGGATATCCAGTTGCCGGACATGACCGGGCTGGATATTTCCCGTCTGCTCACCAGCCAGTTCTCCCGTGATGATCTTCCGCCCCTGGTGGCCCTGACGGCTAACGTCCTGAAAGATAAAAATGAGTATCTTGAGGCCGGAATGGATGACGTGTTAAGCAAACCGCTGGCAGTCCCGGCATTAACTGCCATGATTAAAAAATTCTGGGATACCAGTGTCAACGAGGATGAGACGATGACCGCAACGGATAACAAATCGCAAAATCTGCTGGATGTTGCCATGCTCGAGCAGTACATGGAGCTGGTCGGGCCGAAACTGATTACTGACGGCGTAGCGGTGTTTGAGAAAATGATGCCTGGCTACCTTAGCGTGCTGGAGTCAAATTTAACCGCCAGAGATCAAAAAGGGATCGTTGAAGAAGGGCATAAGATCAAAGGTGCTGCGGGATCAATAGGCCTGCGCCATCTGCAACAGTTAGGGCAGCAAATCCAGTCTCCGGATCTTCCTGCATGGTGGGATAACGTTGGTGAATGGATCGAAGAGATGAAACAGGAGTGGCAACAGGATGTGGCGGTGTTGAAAACCTGGGTAGCGGACGCTGGAAAAAAATGACCCCGGATTAACCGGGGTGCGCGAATACTGCGCCAACACCAGGGAAATCGTGGCTGCGCCGTAAAGTTATAGATTTTTTTTACAAGGGCGGAGTCTGAAAAATTGAACTGCACGCACATAAGATAGCAAATCTTAAATGATATGTTACATCAATCAGTGAAATGTGTGAAGCATAGCGTCCTTATCAAAATTTTTAATTATCTACCGCCTGTTGGTTAAAGGATAAGCGAAATGAAAAAAGTCGGAGTCGTACTCAGTGGGTGTGGTGTTTATGATGGTTCGGAGATCCATGAAGCGGTGATTACTCTCCTTGCGATCGCCCGGGAAGGCGCTGAAGCGGTGTGTTTTGCCCCTGATAAACTCCAGTCTGATGTGATCAATCATTTGACCGGCGATCCCATGAATGAAAGCCGAAATGTGTTGATCGAAGCGGCCCGTATCGCCCGCGGATCTATCCAGTCACTGGCGCATGCATCAGTAAACGATCTGGATGCGCTCATTGTTCCCGGCGGATTTGGCGCGGCAAAAAACCTCAGCAATTTTGCAAGCCAGGGAGGCGAATGCGTGGTCGATGCCGGGCTAAAACGTCTGGCGCGTGAGATGCATCAGGCGGGTAAACCGCTCGGCTTTATCTGCATTGCCCCGGCCATGCTGCCGAAAATTTTCGATTTCCCGCTACGCCTGACCATAGGTACGGACATCGACACGGCGGAAGCGTTGCAGGATATGGGCGCAGAGCATGTGCCTTGCCCGGTGGACGACATCGTGGTCGATGAAGATAACAAAGTGGTGACAACCCCGGCGTATATGCTGGCGCAGAACATCGTTGAGGCGGCAACGGGCATTGAAAAGTTGGTGGCGCGTGTGCTGGTACTCACGAAATGAGAGGAGTGAGTGGTCCGCTTAAAATCCGGATCAAACGACTACTTTTACGGATGGCGCTGGCGCTGGCTATTTTCTGGGGCGGAGGCATTATTCTGTTCAGTTTTCTGCCCGTTCCTTTCTCCGCGGTGATGGTTGAGCGGCAGGCGAAGGCCTGGCTTACGGGTGATTTTGGCTATGTTGCGCATTCGGACTGGGTTTCCATGGATGAGATCTCGCCCTGGGTAGCGCTGGCGGTGATCGCTTCAGAGGATCAGCGTTTCCCGGAACACTGGGGTCTGGATTTTGGCGCGATCGAAAAAGCCCTGTCGCATAATGAGCGGCATGAAAACCGCATTCGTGGCGCATCGACAATTTCCCAGCAGACGATGAAAAACCTGCTGCTATGGGATGGCAAGAGCTGGTTGCGTAAAGGGCTGGAGGCGGGTCTGACGCTCACGATGGAGGTTGTCTGGACCAAGCGACGGATCCTTACTGTCTATCTGAATATTGCTGAGTTCGGTGACGGAGTATTTGGCGTGGAAGAGGCCGCGCAGCGTTATTTCCATAAGCCTGCCAGCAAGCTCACGATGTCGGAAGCCGCACTGCTGGCGGCAGTGTTACCCAATCCCCACCGCTTTCGGGCTGATGCGCCTTCGGGGTATGTGCGCAGTCGGCAGGCGTGGATCCTGCGTCAGATGCGTCAGTTAGGTGGGGAAACATTTCTGGAGCGCAACCGGCTCCATTGATTGAATACTGGTGATTGAAGCGTGCGGCCCTCTCCGGCAGGAGAGGGTTACTCTTCGTCAAATCCGGCATTAAATAGTGCAATAACCGCGGCCAGCGCCTCTTCTTCCTGAGGGCCATTTGCTTCAATTTCAATCTGTCGTCCTTTGGCTGAATCCAGCATCAGCAAGGCGATCACGCTGCTGGCTTCCGCTTCCGTTCCCTCGTCATTGCGCAGGAGAACTTCAGCATCAAACCCCTGAACCAGTTCAAACAGTTTCATGGCCGGGCGCGCATGCATACCCAGCCTGTTGGTGATTTCGACAGTTTGTTTTACGGTCATGTTTTACGTTTTTCCAGCGTACGGTGACGGGACTGAACGTTTTTGCCGCGCGAACGGAAGTAATCGGCAAGCTGTTCAGCAACATAGACAGAGCGGTGCTTACCACCAGTACAGCCAATCGCCACGGTCAGGTAGCTACGGTTATTGGTTTCCAGCATCGGCAACCAAAGTTCGAGATAACTGCGCGTCTGGTAGATGAAATTGTGGACTTCGGTGTGCCTGTCGAGGAAGGCGGCGACAGGTCTGTCGAGGCCGGTCATCGGACGAAGTTTGGGGTCCCAGTGCGGGTTTGGTAAAAAGCGGACGTCGAAAACATAGTCGGCGTCTATTGGGATCCCGTGCTTAAAGCCAAAGGATTCAAACACCATCGTCAGCTCGCGTTCACGCTTGCCAAGCAGGCGGGTTCGCAGCATCTCTGCCAGCTCATGTACCGACATTTCAGAAGTGTCGACGATGAGATCCGCACGGGAGCGCAGAGGTTCAAGAAGATTGCTTTCTTCATCAATAGCGCTTTCCAGAGATAAATTTTTGCTGGAAAGCGGATGCAGGCGGCGGGTGTCGCTGTAACGGCGAATTAAGGTGTTGCGATCGGCATCGAGGAACAGCAACTGCGGCGAGAAATACTCTGGCAGGTTACTCATGGCCTGCTCAAAGATTTCAGGCGATTCCGGCATATTACGCACATCGATACTGACAGCCGCTGAGGTTTGTCTGTCGGCCAGGGTTCTTGCCAGTTCAGGAAGCAGGACGACGGGCAGGTTATCGACGCAGTAAAATCCCATGTCTTCCAGCGCGCGCAACGCAACGGATTTCCCCGAGCCAGAACGACCACTCACAATCATCAGGACCATGGGCCATTTCTCCTCACTGCCATGGATGAAACGGTGACGAATTGGCTACGCATCGTCCTGTTCGCCTTCTGTCAGCGTGATGATTTGGTACAGTTCTTCATCACTTTGTGCAGAGCGCAGGCGGCGACAGATGGTTTTGTCAGCCAGGCGTTTTGCCACTAAAGAGAGGGTATGTAAGTGCGTTTTTGTCTGGTCAGCTGGCACAAGGAGTGCAAACAGCAGATCGACAGGTTGGTTATCAATGGCATCAAAGGCAATCGGCGTTTCCAGTTGCACAAAAACACCCACCGCGCGAAGCGTATCTTCTTCGAGCTTGCCATGAGGGATAGCAATCCCATTGCCAATACCCGTACTGCCCATTTTCTCGCGCGTGAGGATCGCTTCGAAAACCACCTGAGGCGGCAGGCTTAACTGCTTTGCGGCAAGCTCACTGATGATCTCCAGCGCACGTTTTTTGCTCTGGCAGTGAACGCCACTACGGGTACATTCCTGGTTAAGGACATTGCTCAATTGTAGAGCGGAATCGTTGTTCATCATAATTTCACCTGAGCAATGCCAGTGCAGTCACCCTACCGGGTCGCGGTAGGGTGGAAATGCACCAGGCTCATGCCCGGACAATTAGTGTTGTTTCAGTTTATCTTTATGTTTCGTCAGCTGGCGCGCCAGTTTATCAATTAAACCGTCAATAGCAGCGTACATATCCTGACCTTCCGCACTGGCATGAATTTCACCACCATTTACATGCAAAGTCGCATCCGAGGTATGAGTCACTTTCTCCACTTTCAACACAATATAGACCTGATTAATCCTCTCGAAGTATTGCTCGAGTTTCGCGAACTTGGCATTGACAAATTCACGCAGGGCCTCGGTGATCTCGACGTTCTGTCCTGTGATGTTAAGCTGCATAGTGTCTTCCTTATCGGTTGGGTCAGACCAGCTGTTTACGCTGATTTGACGGCGGAATGGATAAAGACTCTCGATATTTTGCAACGGTACGCCGCGCTACCATGATGCCCTGGTCGGACAGCATGGACGTCAGTTTACTGTCACTCAGTGGCTTCGCAGGATTCTCTGCGGCGATCAATTTTTTCACCAGCGCCCGGATTGCCGTCGACGAGGCTTCGCCGCCACCTTCGGTATTCACGTGGCTGGAGAAAAAATATTTGAGTTCAAAAATGCCTCGCGGACTGTGGAGGTATTTTTGCGTGGTCACACGGGAGATGGTCGATTCATGCATCTCAACGGCCTGGGCGATATCCGCCAGCACCATCGGTTTCATGAACTCCTCTCCCTGTTCAAAAAAGGCTTGCTGCTGTTCGACGATGCAGCGACTTACCCGAAGCAGGGTGTCGTTACGGCTTTCCAGACTTTTTATCAGCCACTTCGCATCCTGTAAATTACTGCGAATAAACTGGCTGTCTGCATCGTTACGCGCACCGCCACACATTGCGGCGTAGTGCTGATTGATTTGCAAACGCGGGATGCTGTCTGAGTTCAGTTCCACCACCCAGCGGGTGTTGTGTTTACGAACCAGTACATCCGGAATGACATACTCAGGTTCGCCGGTCTGGATTGACTGACCCGGACGCGGATCCAGCGACTGGATTAAATTCACTGCTTCTTTCAGTACATCTTCTTTCAGACGGGTAACGCGCATCAGGGTGCGGAAATCATGATTAGCCAGCAGATCAAGATGCTCACTGATGATCAGCTGCGCTTCATCGCGCCAGGGCGTGTCTTTGGCAAACTGTGAAAGCTGGATTAGCAGACAGTCACGCAGATCTTTTGCCGCGACGCCCACCGGGTCGAAACGCTGGATACGCTTAAGCACCGCTTCGATTTCATCAAGGCCAATCTCTTCATCCCCCATGCTCTCAAGGATATCTTCCAGGGGCACGGTGAGGTAACCGGTATCGTCCACGGCATCAACAATGGAGGTTGCGATGGCCCGGTCAGTGTCGGAGAAAGGCGTCAGCTCCACTTGCCACATCAGGTAATCCTGCAATGACTGCGTGGTTTCGCCCTGATAGACGGGCAGTTCGTCATCAATGTAATCGGTGCTGCTACCGGAAGGCGTGCCTGCGGTGTAGATCTCGTCCCAGCTGGCATCCAGAGGTAACTCTTCTGGCATATCTTTCTGTTCGAGCGCATCTACGCTGTCGAGGTTTTCGCTATCCTGAGACTGCTGCGTTTCCACTTCTTCATGAAGATCGGTTTGTTCCAGCAACGGGTTACTCTCCAGCGCTTGCTGAAGTTCTTGCTGGAGTTCCAACGTGGACAGCTGTAACAGGCGAATAGCCTGTTGCAGCTGCGGCGTCATGGCCAGCTGTTGGCTGAGCCTTAATTGCAAACCTTGCTTCATATTCAGAGCAGTACTCTCCGACTAAACACGTCAATAAACTCTACCCTATCAGAGTCTGAAGTCTTCCCCAAGATATACGCGCTTAACGTGTTCGTCTTCAAGGATTTGCTGTGGGGTTCCATGGGCGATTAAGTGGCCCTGACTGACGATATAGGCACGCTCGCAGACTGCCAGAGTTTCACGCACGTTGTGGTCGGTGATTAACACACCCAGCCCACTGTCACGTAAATGCTCAATGATACGTTTGATGTCGATAACGGAAATCGGGTCAACGCCGGCAAAGGGTTCATCCAGCAGAATAAACTTAGGATTAGCCGCCAGGGCGCGGGCGATTTCTACACGACGACGTTCACCGCCGGATAATGCCTGGCCAAGGCTATCGCGCAGGTGTTCAATATGAAACTCTTCCATCAATTCGTTCGCCCGGTCAGTGCGCTGTTCTGCGCTGAGGTCGTCCCGAATCTGCAGGACGGCCATCAGGTTATCAAAAACGCTGAGGCGACGGAAAATGGACGCTTCCTGTGGAAGATAGCCGATACCACGACGGGCACGCGCATGCAGCGGCAGCAGGCTAATGTCTTCATCATCAATAATGATATTGCCAGCATCGCGCGGCACAATGCCCACGACCATGTAAAACGTGGTGGTCTTCCCGGCGCCATTAGGGCCTAACAGGCCGACGATCTCACCCGAATTGACGGTCAGGCTCACGTCTTCCACGACGCGACGACCTTTGTAGGCCTTCGCGAGATTCTTTGCAGTTAATGTTGCCATAACGTATTAGTTACTCTTTTTTTGCGCCGGAGCCGGGTTTTGATTCTGATCGTTGCTCTTATTCTGCAACTGCGACGGTACCAGAACCGTGGTGACACGTTTACCTTTCTCGCTGAACGCCTGCATCTTCTGCTCTTTCACCAGGTAGGTGATTTTGTCGCCTTTGATATTGCTATCAAGCTGTTCAAGATAGGCATTGCCCGTCAGAACCACAAAGTCTTTGGCCAGTTCGTAATGCATATGTGAGGCATGGCCTTTTACCGGTTTACCGTTGTCCTGTAACTGATAAAAGGTCGCTGGATTGCCGTAACCGTCAATCACCTCTTTTCCCTGCTCTCCGCCAGGACGTGTTACCACAACTTTGTCAGCGTTAATTTTGATCGTGCCCTGGGTCACAACAACATTACCGGTGAAGGTGACGACGTTGCCCTGCATATCCAGAGATTGTTGATCCGAGTCGATATGGATTGGCTGTTCAGTATCACCAGTGACCGCAAGCGCCGGAAGGCTGGCAGCAAAAAGGACGCTGGCCAGGGCAACATTAAGGCTGAGTTTGTTTGTTTTGAATTTCATATGAGCTTCTAACCTTTTCAATCAGCTCTGCGGTTTTGCTGCGTAAATTGCCGCGCATTTTCAGGCCGGTGGAATTAAATGTCGTTCCGTATAACGTCACCTGGTCATCGGAGGTCACATCCTGAGTGACCAGATTTATTTGGGCGTTATCCGTCGTAATTTTTCGTAGTTGAGCGTCCGCAGTCAGCGCGTTGACCTCAACATTGCCGTAAAGATAAAGCATTCTGTCGTTGGTCAGTTTGGCTTTATCCGCCTTAATCGACCAGCCAGGGGTTTTGTCTTTATCAAAGGTCGTCAGGACTGGCTGGGTAAACCATGTGACCGCGTCCGTAGAGAAATACTCCACATGCTGGGCGATCAGTCGGTAGTTCAGGGCGCCTTCCGGGCTGTAGACTACCGTATCGGTATGCTCGCTTTTATACGTTGGATCACTGTTGTTGGTGTTTACGGGGGCCGGTTGTTCCCGGTCCGCCAGATTGACGCCAATCAGTACCAGTACGAGCAGCGCCAGCATGATGATGACCCAACGTATGGTTTTACTCATATTGATTGCCCTTTGGCCTCATCAAGTTTACCTTGCGCCAGTAATAATAAATCGCAAACTTCACGGACGGCGCCACGGCCTCCGGCAATGCGCGTAATGTAATCCGCGCGAGGGATCAACAGCGGGTGCGCATCTGCAACGGCAACGCTCAGGCCAATTTCTGCCATCACCGGCCAGTCAATCAGGTCATCACCGACATAAGCCACCTGCTCCGGCTGCAATGCAAACTTCGTCAACAGCTCACGGTAGGCCAGCAGTTTGTCTGACTGACCCTGGTAAAGATGCGCTATCCCTAAGGTTTCGCAGCGGTCTTCTAATAGTTTAGCTTTTCGCCCGGTAATGATGGCCACTTCAATGCCAGATGTTAATGCACAACGGATACCGTAACCATCGCGAACATTGAAGGCTTTCAGCTCTTCGCCATTGTTGCCCATATAGATCAGGCCATCCGATAACACGCCATCGACATCCAGTATCAACAGCTGAATTTTTTCCGCTTTCGCCATGACCTGGGTGCTAACAGGACCGTAGCAGGTCTCTACCGACGAACCAACATTACTCATTTACTCATCCTTTTTATACGACGCCTGCGCGCAGCAAATCATGCATATGTACCACACCCAGCAACTGGTCGCCATCGGCAACCAGAACAGATGTTATATGGCGTGATTGCATGACATTCAGGGCTTCTACCGCCAGAATATCAGGCCTTACGCGGATGCCGCCCGGCGTCATTACATCTTTGATGCCGAGGCTACGGACATCGGCACCCATATCGAAAACCCGACGTAAATCACCGTCGGTGAAAATACCTTCAATTTTCATCAAATCATCGCAGATGACGGTCAGACCGAGATTCTTGCGGGTGATTTCCAGTAGTGCATCACGCAGACTCGCCTCTTTGCTGACGCGCGGGATTTCGTCACCGGTGTGCATGATATCGCTCACACGCAGCAGAAGCTTGCGCCCTAATGCGCCGCCCGGATGGGAAAGCGCAAAATCTTCGGCGGTAAAACCCCGGGCTTTGAGCAAGGCGACTGCCAGTGCATCCCCCATAACTAATGCCGCAGTGGTGCTGGACGTTGGGGCCAGACCCAGCGGGCATGCCTCTTTGGGAACCTTGACGCACAAATGGATATCTGCCGCCCGACCCATGCTACTTTCAGGCCGGCTGGTCAGGCAAATTAATAATATCTTCAGTCGCTTAAGGACCGGAATCAGGGCCAGGATCTCGTTCGACTCTCCGGAATTCGACAGCGCAATCACCACGTCGTTTTCCTCAACCATGCCGAGATCGCCGTGCGCGGCTTCGCCAGGATGCACGAAGAAAGACGAGGTGCCGGTGCTGGCAAAGGTCGCGGATATTTTACGGGCAATGTGGCCCGATTTTCCCATTCCCATGACGGCGACTTTGCCGCGGCAATAGAATATCTTCTCACAAGCCCTGGCAAAATCTTGATTGATATACTGATCGAGATGCGCGAGGCCTTCACGCTCAATATTCACAACGTCCCGCCCGGCTTGCTGAAAGTCGAAACCCTGTTGCAGATCTAAATGCGACATAATGTGCTTCCGCTTATCCTGTCAAATGCGGCGTTAACCAGAACAACAACGCCAGCCAGATAAAGAATCCGCCCAGCAACAGAGCGCCGGGGCCCCTGCCGGTTGGGCGTTTGCGTCGCCAGCAGATAAAGGCAAAGATGATGCTCACCAGCAGCATGACGCCATAATCTCGCGTGAAGGCGAGGGGATTAAACGCCCCTGGCGCAATCAGCGCCGGTAACCCCAGAACCAGTGTGATATTGAAAATATTCGAGCCGATAATATTGCCAATGGCAATATCGTCTTCACCTTTACGTGCGCCAGCAATCGCGGTGGCGAGCTCTGGCAGGCCAGTGCCAATGGCAATCACGGTGAGGCCAATAGTGAGCTCACTCATGGCGAAGTAGTTGGCCATTACCGTGGCATTATCCACCACCATCCGCGTGGCCATTGGCATGATAATTAATGCGATGCCAAGCCACAAGAAAGCCACCGGCAGGCTACCGTCACGGGGCAATTCGGCCAGTTGCTCACGGGTCAGGCTATCATCCCCCTGCTGTTCTGCCTGGCGGGCGATGTTAACAATGAACACCAGCCACAGCACGGCGAGAAGCAGTAAAAAAATACCGTCAAGCCTGGTCAGTTGCCCGTCGAACAGCACCATCCCTGCAAGCGTACTGGCCACCAACATTAACGGCAACTCACGGCGTAAGATATCGGAATGCACGGTAAAAGGCTGGAGAAACGCGGCGAGGCCCAAAATCAAAAGAATATTTGTGATGTTGGAACCGATAGCCGTTCCGATTGCCAAATCAAGTTGCCCGTGCATTGAAGCGGCGACGGCGACAATGATTTCCGGCAGAGAGGTGCCAATGCTGACGACGGTCATGCCAATCAGCAAAGGGGGAATACCCAACGTTCGGCACAGAATGGAGGCTGCGAACACCAGACGGTCGGCGCTGTAGACGACCAAAAGCAAACCAATTATTAATAGCGCCGTCGCTAAAAGCATCTAACGTCCTTTCTTGAGGTATAATCTGCCGGTCCGCAGGCTGCGATCGCCGGGAAATACCGGGAATGACGAGCGGTGTAAAGAAGTCTTAATTTTGACTTTATGCGGCTCAAAAGTAAAACAAATGCCAGCTTTCGCTAACTCTGGCAGGTAATATTCTGTAAAAATGTCGGGTTCTTGATGTTATCGGCCATAGCGCCTGGATCCGGCAGGCTTATAAGGAAGAAAGAATGAGCCAGACAGTGGCGAATCTCGTCGATATTCATGGTGTGAGTTTTTCACGTAGCAACCGTCCGATTTTTGACAACATCTCACTGGTGGTGCCACGCGGAAAGATCACTGCGATCATGGGGCCATCCGGGATTGGCAAAACGACGCTTTTACGCCTTATTGGTGGGCAGATCCCTCCTGACAAAGGCGAGATTTTGTTTGACGGTGAAAACATTCCGCAGATGAGTCGTTCCAGACTATTCACCGTGCGTAAAAGAATGAGCATGTTGTTTCAGTCAGGCGCGCTCTTTACTGATTTAAATGTTTTTGAAAATGTGGCCTACCCGCTGCGTGAACACACAAATTTACCCGAAGCTTTGCTCAAAAGTACGGTGATGATGAAGCTCGAAGCGGTCGGTTTGCGCGGTGCGGCTAAATTAATGCCTTCCGAGCTGTCGGGCGGTATGGCACGCCGTGCTGCACTGGCCCGCGCAATCGCGCTGGAACCCGATTTGATCATGTTCGACGAACCTTTTGTTGGTCAGGATCCGATTACAATGGGGGTGCTGGTTAAGCTGATTTCTGATCTGAACAGCGTGCTGGGTGTGACCTGTATTGTGGTTTCCCACGATGTTCCCGAAGTGCTGAGTATCGCCGACTATGCGTACATCGTTGCGGATAAGAAAATCGTTGCGCACGGCAGCGCGCATGGGCTGCAAGAGAACAATGATCCTCGCGTTCGTCAGTTCCTTGACGGTATTGCTGATGGCCCGGTTCCCTTCCGTTACCCCGCAGGTGAGTATCAATTCGATTTATTAGAGACAGGGAGTTAAGACACTCATGCTGCTACAAGCACTGGCGTCGTTAGGGCATCGCGGGATCAAAACGATCGCGACCTTCGGTCGTGCCGGTTTAATGCTGTTTAATGCGATCGTAGGCAAGCCTGAAGTCCGTAAACATGCGCCGTTATTAGTACGCCAGCTTTATCATGTTGGCGTCCTGTCTATGCTGATTATCCTTGTTTCCGGCGTCTTCATCGGTATGGTATTGGGCCTGCAGGGTTACCTGGTGCTGACGACGTACAGCGCGGAAACCAGCCTTGGTATGCTGGTGGCGCTATCGCTTCTGCGCGAGCTGGGGCCCGTTGTTGCGGCGTTGCTGTATGCCGGTCGTGCGGGTTCAGCGTTGACCGCAGAGATCGGCCTGATGCGCGCGACTGAGCAACTTTCAAGTCTAGAGATGATGGCGGTGGATCCGTTGCGTCGGGTCATTGCTCCGCGCTTTTGGGCGGGGGTGATTTCGCTTCCTCTGCTGACTATTATTTTTGTTGCCGTCGGGATTTGGGGCGGATCGCTGGTGGGTGTGAACTGGAAAGGAATCGACTCAGGTTTCTTCTGGTCGGCGATGCAAGATGCGGTCGACTGGCGTCTTGACCTGATCAACTGCCTGATTAAAAGCGTCGTGTTCGCGATCACTGTAACCTGGATTGCCTTATTCAATGGTTATGACGCGATCCCGACTTCTGCCGGGATTAGCCGGGCGACGACACGCACTGTTGTGCACTCTTCACTGGCTGTCCTTGGCCTTGATTTTGTGCTCACCGCATTGATGTTTGGGAATTAAGTTCATGCAAACGAAAAAAAGTGAAATTTGGGTTGGTATTTTTGTACTGGTGGCACTGCTGGCTGCGCTCTTTATCTGTCTGAAAGCCGCGGATGTTGCGTCAATGCGTACTGAGCCCACTTACCGTATCTATGCCACCTTCGATAACATTGGTGGCCTGAAAGCACGCTCTCCTGTTCGTATTGGTGGCGTCGTAGTGGGTCGGGTTGCAGATAT
The DNA here is from genome assembly GCF_965644225.1 of Phytobacter sp. V91. Classification (NCBI taxonomy): domain Bacteria; kingdom Pseudomonadati; phylum Pseudomonadota; class Gammaproteobacteria; order Enterobacterales; family Enterobacteriaceae; genus Phytobacter; species Phytobacter sp. V91. The sequence goes on from NZ_CBFFRJ010000017.1 coordinate 21,804, forward strand.
TGAACTGGATCCTAAAACGTATCTGCCGCGCGTTTCGCTGGATATTGAGGAGCGTTATAACCAGATCCCGGACACCAGCTCATTAGCGATTCGGACATCAGGGCTTTTGGGCGAGCAGTATCTGGCGCTGAACGTTGGTTTTGACGATCCTGAGCTGGGAACTTCTATGCTTAAAGAGGGGAGCACCCTTCAGGATACCAAGTCCGCTATGGTTCTTGAGGATCTGATCGGACAATTCCTTTACAACAGTAAAGGGAGTGACAATAAGAATTCTGGCGATGCGCAGCCGCAACAACAGGAACATACTTCCAGCGCACCGTCTGCCGGTTCGGCGAATTAACGAGGAGATTTGAGGCATGTTTAAACGTCTGTTAATGGTGGCTATGCTGATCGTTGCGCCGCTGGGTCTTGCCAGCGCGGCAGATCAAAGCAATCCATATAAAGCGATGCAGGAGGCGGCGCAGAAGACATTCGATCGCCTTAAAAACGAGCAGCCGAAAATTCGCGCCAACCCGGATTATTTGCGCGATGTGGTGGATCAGGAATTGCTGCCCTATGTGCAGGTGAAGTATGCGGGTGCGTTAGTGCTGGGCCGCTATTATAAAGATGCGACCCCGGCACAACGTGAAGCCTATTTTGCCGCTTTCCGCGAGTATCTGAAACAGGCGTATGGCCAGGCGCTGGCGATGTATCACGGTCAGAGCTACCAGATTGCGCCGGAACAACCGCTGGGCGATGCCACTATCGTGCCGATCCGCGTGACCATCATCGATCCTAATGGCCGTCCTCCGATTCGTCTGGATTTCCAGTGGCGCAAAAATACTCAGTCCGGCAACTGGCAGGCTTATGACATGATTGCTGAGGGCGTGAGCATGATCACCACCAAGCAAAACGAATGGAGCGATCTGCTGCGTACCAAAGGCATTGATGGCCTGACGGCGCAGCTGCAGTCTATTTCTCAGCAGAAAATCAGCCTGGAAGAGAAAAAATAATGGCGGTTCAGCTTAGCTGGACGCGAGAAAGCGAGCGGCTGGCATTACAGGGCGATCTGGATCAGGACGTGCTTAACCCTTTATGGGAAGCACGTGTTGAGGTGATGGATGGGGTTAAGTGTATCGATTTACAGAGTGTTACGCGTATTGACACCGCTGGGGTTGCGCTGCTGATCCATCTTATCGATCTGGGTAAAAAACAGGGTCATCAGGTTTCGCTTGAAGGTGTCAGTGAAAACCTGAAGACGCTGGCTGACTTGTATAATTTGCCCGTGGACGTACTGCCCCGCTAACTTTTTCAGTACGTTACTCTCACAAGCCTCGTTTGATTTATCAGCGAGGCTTTTTGCTTATTTAAGACCGCGCCACTTTCCTCTAAGATGTGTGGCTTGTTTTCACTATCAGATGAAATTAACGCCCATGGAAAATCATGAAATTCAGACAGTGCTGATGAATGCACTCTCTCTCCAGGAAGCCCACGTCACTGGCGATGGCAGTCACTTTCAGGTTATTGCTGTGGGTGAGGTATTTGACGGCATGAGCCGCGTCAAGAAACAGCAGGCAGTATATGGCCCATTAGCGGAATATATTGCGGACAACCGCATTCATGCTCTGTCGATCAAAGCGTACACGCCGCTGGAATGGGCGCGCGATCGCAAACTAAACGGTTTTTGAGCTACGGGCGCATGCCCGCAGCACGTGTGAATTCTTAACAGAGAACAGATGAATGGATAAGTTTCGTGTACAGGGGCCAACCCGGCTCCAGGGTGAAGTCACAATTTCAGGCGCAAAAAACGCCGCGCTGCCTATCCTTTTTGCCGCACTGCTGGCAGAGGAGCCGGTTGAAATCCGCAACGTTCCGAAACTGAAAGACATCGACACCACCATGAAGCTGCTCAGCCAACTGGGCACCAAGGTGGAACGCAATGGATCCGTGTGGATCGATGCGAGCAACGTAAATGTTTTCTGTGCGCCTTACGATCTGGTTAAAACCATGCGTGCTTCTATCTGGGCGCTGGGGCCGCTGGTGGCGCGTTTTGGTCAGGGTCAGGTTTCATTGCCAGGCGGCTGCGCTATTGGTGCGCGTCCGGTTGATTTGCACATCACCGGCCTGGAACAGCTTGGCGCCGAAATCAAACTGGAAGAAGGTTACGTTAAGGCGAGTGTTGCCGGGCGTCTGAAGGGTGCCCATATCGTGATGGACAAAGTCAGCGTCGGTGCGACGGTGACCATTCTGTCGGCGGCGACGCTGGCTGAAGGGACGACCATCATTGAAAACGCAGCACGTGAACCGGAAATTGTTGATACCGCCAACTTCCTCAATGCGTTAGGGGCGAAGATAACCGGGCAGGGTACCGATCGTATCACCATCCAGGGCGTTGAGCGTCTGGGGGGCGGTACCTATCGTGTGTTGCCCGATCGTATCGAAACCGGTACTTTCCTGGTAGCGGCAGCCATCTCCGGCGGCAAGATTGTGTGCCGGAACGCGCAGCCTGACACCCTGGATGCTGTACTGGCTAAGCTGCGTGAAGCCGGTGCCGACATTGAAGTGGGTGAAGACTGGATTAGCCTGGATATGCATGGCAAACGGCCGAAAGCGGTTAACGTTCGCACTGCGCCACATCCGGCTTTCCCGACCGACATGCAGGCACAGTTTACGCTGCTCAACCTGGTTGCTGAAGGGACCGGGGTTATCACCGAAACGATTTTCGAAAACCGCTTTATGCATATCCCTGAGCTGATTCGTATGGGAGCGCATGCGGAAATCGAAAGCAACACGGCGATTTGCTACGGCGTGGAAAAATTATCCGGCGCACAGGTGATGGCTACGGATCTGCGTGCATCTGCAAGCCTGGTGCTGGCAGGGTGTATTGCGGAAGGCACCACTGTTGTCGACCGTATTTATCACATTGACCGTGGTTATGAGCGTATCGAAGATAAACTGCGTGCGCTTGGCGCTAACATCGAACGCGTGCAAGGCGAGTAATCGTCGGATTTAACCGCTTAAGCAGCCCCTGCTCATTGCAGCGAGGGGCTGTTCTTCTGCCTTATTTTGCCCTTTTTTGCCGCATCAAACTGGTTCGGTCTATGAACTCATGCGTCACCGGATCATGGTAACGCGACGGCCAGATCACCCAGGGCTCCGTCTCCAGCGCTCGTGCGATGATCAGTTCTCCTTTCGGCCAGGAGCGACTTAACGCATTCGCCAGTGTTGAAGACGATAATCCATTCTTACGAGACTCTGCGGCCAGTGATGTCCCTTTTTTATGCAACCCTGCAATGATGTCCGCCGTATGCCAGTCAATAAATTTACTTTCCATATGCTTCTCCCTGGTCTCAGACCTCTGCCTGAAGATGACAGTAAGTCAGTATGTGCCAATATACATATGCAGGAGCTTGAGATCTAAAAAGTTCATGTAAGTTCTTTTAAATTAAGAATTCACCAAGACTGAGAAGTGTGGGTTTATTGCGGTTTTATAGATGCTATGAGAGGATTTTTTGAAACTTTCCCGCTCTTTATAGCGGGAAAGTTTTTGCGATTAATGGTCGCGCTGAACGGCGATATGCGCCAGGCCAATAAGGGCTTCACGCCACGGAGAATCAGGAAGGACTTGCAGGGCGCTGATGGCTTTGTCTGCTTCTTCCTCTGCGCGTTGGCGGGTCCACTCCAGGGAACCACATTCGGCCATCGCTTCCAGAACCGGTTCCAGAAGATGACGACCATTCCCCTGTTCAATGGCCTCGCGAATCATGCGTGCCTGCTCTGGTGTGCCGTGGTGCATCGCATGGAGTAGCGGTAACGTCGGTTTGCCTTCGTTAAGGTCATCCCCGGTATTTTTACCGAGCGTTTCACCGTCTGCACTGTAATCCAGTAAATCATCAATCAGCTGGAATGCTGTACCCAGATAGCGACCATAATCCTTCAGGCCATTTTCCTGAGCTTGCGTACACTCCGCCAGCATGCCTGAACATTGTGCAGCCGCTTCGAACAGGCGCGCCGTTTTGCTGTAGATGACGCGCATATAGTTTTCTTCGCTGATATTGGGGTCGTTGACGTTCATCAACTGCAAAACTTCGCCTTCAGCAATAACGTTCACCGCCTCGGACATCACCTCCAGCACGCGTAATGACCCCAGGCTGGTCATCATCTGAAACGCGCGTGTATAGATAAAGTCCCCGACTAACACGCTGGCGGCATTGCCAAAAGCGGCGTTAGCCGTCGCTTTGCCACGACGCATATCGGACTCATCCACAACATCGTCGTGTAAGAGGGTGGCAGTGTGGATAAACTCGATTAACGCAGCGATAGTGACATGCGCATTACCTTCATAACCCACCGCGCGAGCCGCGAGTACAGCGATCATCGGACGGATCCGTTTACCGCCACCGCTCACGATGTAATAACCCAACTGGTTGATTAACTGAACATCCGAGTTGAGCTGCTGTAGGATCGTCGCATTAACACCCGCCATATCTTGCGCGGTTAACTCATTGATTTTTTCTAAATTCATCGCAAAAGCCGGGCTTTCAGTCCTGTTTACCACATATCAAAATGGGATAACAAAGGGTTACGGGTTAGAATAGTATTGCTGATTGTACTGAAAAAACGCGCCAGATAAACGTCGCAGTACGTGTTGTGTTTTTTTTCTTCATGGAGTGATGCTAGCACTTGTCAAAGGCGCAGGTTTTGCGTAATATTCGCGCCCTATTGTGAATATTTTTAGCGCGCTCTTAATAATTAATAAGCTGTGCGCAGAAGCGGAGTTTTTTATGTACGCGGTTTTCCAAAGTGGTGGTAAACAACACCGAGTAAGCGAAGGTCAGACCGTTCGCCTGGAAAAGCTGGACATCGCAACTGGCGAATCTGTTGAATTCGCTGAAGTTCTGATGATCGCAAACGGTGAAGAAGTCAAAATCGGCGTTCCTTTCGTTGATGGCGGCGTAATCAAAGCTGAAGTTGTTGCTCATGGTCGTGGCGAGAAAGTTAAAATCGTTAAGTTTCGTCGTCGTAAACACTACCGTAAGCAGCAGGGCCATCGTCAGTGGTTCACTGATGTGAAAATCACTGGCATCAGCGCTTAAGACAGGGGAGCAGATTAAATGGCACATAAAAAGGCTGGTGGCTCGACTCGTAACGGTCGTGACTCAGAAGCTAAACGCCTGGGCGTGAAGCGTTTTGGCGGCGAAACAGTTCTGGCTGGTAGCATCATCGTTCGTCAACGTGGTACCAAATTCCACGCTGGCTCTAACGTTGGTTGCGGCAAAGACCACACTTTGTTTGCTAAAGCAGACGGTAAAGTGAAATTTGAAGTTAAAGGCCCGAAAAACCGTAAGTTCATCAGCATCGTTGCTGAATAAGTTTTTCGCGTCCCGGTAACGGATAAAAGCCCCGCAACACGTTGCGGGGCTTTTTACATTAAAAGTCCGGTGAAATTCTGGCAGGGAACACGGGCATGAAACAGCAGGCAGGCATTGGTATCCTTCTGGCACTGACTACCGCAATGTGCTGGGGGGCGTTGCCAATTGCGATGAAGCAAGTGCTGGAGGTGATGGAACCCCCGACGGTGGTGTTTTATCGCTTTTTGATGGCGGGAATAGGCCTTGGTATCATTCTTGCCTGCAACCGTAAGCTCCCGCCTTTACGTATTTTTCGTAAGCCCAGGTGGTTGCTATTACTGGCAATCGCAACCGGAGGCCTGTTCGGGAACTTCATCCTGTTCAGCTCCTCTTTGCAATATGTCAGCCCGACAGCCTCACAGGTTATTGGCCAGCTTGCTCCGGTCGGCATGATGGTTGCCAGCGTGTTTATCCTGAAAGAGAAGATGCGCGGCACTCAGGTAGTGGGTGCCCTGATGCTGATAAGCGGACTGGCGATGTTTTTTAACACCAGTCTGGTGGAAATATTTACCCGGCTGACCGATTACACCTGGGGTGTGATCTTTGGTGTTGCAGCATCCACGGTCTGGGTGAGCTATGGGGTTGCGCAAAAAGTTTTATTGCGCCGTCTGGCCTCACAGCAAATCCTCTTTTTGCTGTACACTTTATGTACAATGGCGTTATTGCCGCTGGCAAAACCTGCAGTCATTTTTCAGCTCGATAGCTGGCAACTGGCATGTTTGATTTTTTGCGGCCTCAATACGCTGGTAGGTTACGGTGCGCTCGCAGAAGCGATGGCGCGCTGGCAGGCTGCTCAGGTGAGTGCGTTAATTACGCTGACTCCCCTGTTTACACTGCTTTTTTCGGATTTATTATCAATGGCCTGGCCCGATCTTTTCGCCAGACCGATGTTAAACCTTATCGGTTATCTCGGTGCGTTTGTCGTGGTTGCGGGAGCGATGTATTCCGCCATTGGTCATCGTCTCTGGGGACGATGGCGTAAGCGTGAAGTGACAGTCACATTGCCCCGCGCAGGCGAATGAATAACGGAGAGTAAAATGAAGTTTGTTGATGAAGCGACGATCCTGGTCGTAGCAGGTGATGGCGGCAATGGTTGCGTGAGCTTCCGCCGCGAGAAATACATTCCCCATGGTGGCCCTGATGGTGGTGATGGTGGTGATGGTGGCGATGTCTGGCTTGAAGCGGACGAAAACCTGAACACCCTGATCGATTACCGTTTTGAAAAGTCCTTCCGTGCGGAACGTGGCCAGAATGGCCAGAGCCGTGACTGTACCGGTAAGCGCGGCAAAGACGTGACTGTCAAAGTTCCTATGGGGACGCGAGTCATCGACCAGGGCACTGGCGAAACCATGGGCGATATGACCAACCACGGTCAACGTCTGATGGTAGCAAAAGGCGGCTGGCATGGTCTGGGCAACACCCGTTTCAAATCCTCTGTAAACCGTACTCCACGTCAAAAAACGATGGGTACGCCAGGCGATAAGCGCGAGCTGGAACTGGAGCTGATGCTGCTGGCAGACGTCGGTATGCTGGGGATGCCTAATGCGGGTAAATCCACCTTCATTCGCGCAGTTTCTGCGGCAAAACCGAAAGTGGCCGATTATCCGTTTACCACGCTGGTGCCAAGCCTGGGCGTTGTTCGTATGGACAACGAAAAGAGCTTTGTGGTTGCCGATATTCCAGGTCTGATTGAAGGTGCTGCTGAAGGCGCAGGCCTGGGGATTCGCTTCCTGAAACACCTTGAGCGTTGCCGCGTTTTGCTGCACCTGATTGATATTGAGCCGATCGACGGTTCCGATCCGGTTGAAAATGCGCGGATCATCATCGGTGAGCTGGAAAAATACAGCGAGCAGTTAGCTGCTAAACCGCGTTGGTTGGTGTTCAACAAAATCGACATGATGGATAAAGCGACGGCAGAAGCCAAAGCGAAAGAGATTGCCGATGCGCTGGGTTGGGAAGATAAGTATTACCTGATCTCTGCCGCCAGCCAACAGGGTGTAAAAGATCTCTGCTGGGACGTGATGACCTTTATCATCGAAAATCCAGTGGCTAAGGCTCAGGAAGAAACGCAGCCTGCGAAAGTTGAGTTTATGTGGGACGATTACCATCGTCAGCAGCTCGAAGAAGCAGAGATTGAAGAAGACGATTTGGATGATGACGACTGGGATGAAGACGACGAAGAAGGTGTCGAGTTCATCTATAAACGTTAACGCTGTCGTGTAAGCCCCAGAGGCTATCGACGAGACGAAAAGCCGGGCAAGCGAAGAAACGCTTCCCGGCTTTTTTATTAGTTGTTCTGGTAGATATCTTTGTATAAACGGCTTTCAAAACGTACCAGTGGAATACGGCGATTACGTTGGTCCGCCGGTTCGACCGCATAGCCTGAAAGGTACTGCACAAATGCCATTCGCTGGCCGCTGGCGGTGGTAATAAAACCTGCCAGGTTGTAGACGCCCTGCAATGAACCCGTTTTGGCGGAGACTTTACCGTCAACACCTGCCTCATGGAGGCCTGCGCGATACTGCAATGAGCCGTCATGACCCGCCAGTGGCAGCATGGAGATGTAGTTGAGCTCGCTATCGTGCTGAGCAATATACTGCAACACCTGCATCATGGTTGCCGGAGCAATCAGGTTATGACGCGACAGGCCGGAACCATCGGCAATAATGGTATTGCCAATGTCGACACCTGCCTGCTGGCGCAAAATCTGTCGTACGGCGTCTGAGCCAGCGCGCCAGGTGCCGGGCACGCCGAAGCGGGCATGGCCAATCATTCGAAATACCGTATCGGCAATCATATTGTCCGATTTCTTCAGCATTATTTTAAGAAGTTCATGCAGAGGAGCAGACTGCGTGGAGGCGATCACTGTACCTGGCTCATTCACCAGGGTCTGACGTAACAAGGTGCCGCTGTAGCTGATCCCCGCATCGGCCAGTTCGGCTTTAAGGATAGCGCCGGCATAGCTGGCTCCGTCCTGAATGGCGAAAGCCAAAGGAAGCGGCTCGCTGCGCTGGGGCAGACAACCTGTCAGAGTGAACCGGTTTAAGTCGCCAGGCACCACATCCAGCTCGCAAAACTGCGCATCTGCAGAGCCGCGAGCCAGGGTGCGAACCTGACTGAACATATTGACCGGGTAGTAAGAGGCGACGCGGATATAAGCCAGATCGCCGGCTTTTTGCGCGCTGTATAACGAAACCGAGAAACAATTACGATCGACAATCGCCGCCGCCGGTGGCGCGCTGAAGCACTGGGTCATATCATTCCAGGGCCAGCCGGGGGCTTTGTCATGGCTGGCAAAAATCGAGGTGTCGATCAGTATATTTCCCTCGATCTTTTGTACCCCTGATTTTTTCAGCGTGGCGACCATATTGCGGATGTTCTGAAGCTTTAGCGTCGGATCGCCACCAAATCGGGCAATCAAATCACCTTTTAGCACGCCATTGTTGAGGGTGCCTTTGCTTTCCAGAGTGGTGGTAAAACGGAAATCCGGGCCAAGTTGCAGCAGAGCGGCCAGTGCGGTAATAACCTTTTGTGTACTGGCAGGCAGAGCCATCTGTTTACCGTGATAGTCGATTTCTGCATCTGAAGCGCCCACTTTCTGCACCATAAGGGCGAGGTTTGCGCCATCAGGCAGCTGATTAATGTACTCGTCGACATTCGCGGCCTGAACATTCAGGGCTATACTTGTGGTCAATCCGATGATAAATCTGGAAAATCGCATAATCTCGCGCTAACAACCTGGAAACAAGCCGTCATACTACGGCGCATCGACCCGGAAAGTAAACGATGACCCATAGTGAACTTCCGGTTAAAATACGTATCAAATTGAAAAATTGCCGCTGACCTGGAACTTTGTCTCCGGGTCAGTTTTCTTTTGCTTCTGGTCCGGGGTTATCTGCCTTTTGCGGCCAGATATAGCTGCCGGGGCAGAACGATTGCTCCATACAGGAATGTTTAAGAGGTATAAAAATGCAAGCTATTCCGATGACCTTACGTGGTGCCGAAAAACTTCGCGAAGAGCTGGACCATCTGAAGTCTGTGCGTCGCCCCGTCATTATTGCCGCCATTGCGGAAGCGCGTGAGCATGGTGACCTGAAAGAAAACGCTGAGTATCACGCCGCGCGTGAGCAGCAGGGTTTTTGTGAAGGGCGTATTAAGGACATTGAAGCCAAACTGTCCAATGCGCAGGTGATCGATATTTCTAAAATCCCGAACAACGGTCGCGTAATTTTTGGTTCTACAGTGACTGTTCTGAATCTCGATAACGATGAAGAGCAAACTTATCGTATTGTGGGTGACGACGAAGCGGATTTTAAACAGAATCTGATCTCGGTAAACTCGCCTATCGCCCGTGGTCTGGTAGGTAAAGAGCAGGATGATGTTGTCAACATTCGCACCCCAGGCGGCGACGTTGAATTCGAAATTATCAAGGTTGAATACATCTGATGGTTTCGCAACAATCACTTGTTGACGTATTGTAAAGAAAAGAAAAAGGCCGCACTGCGGCCTTTTAACAACTTCATGAGCATGGCATTTTGCTCGTCTACCAGCGAAAACCCCTCGTTTTACACAGATTTTGTGTTCAATTCAGGATATCCTTAACGTGGTAGCGAGATTTTGCGCTCTTTAGCAGGACGATAAAGCACCAGCGTTTTCCCGATGACCTGTACGTTACAGGCGCCGGTTTCGCGCACGATCGCTTCCACGATCAAGGTTTTATTCTCGCGGTCTTCAGTAGCGATTTTGACCTTGATAAGTTCATGGTGCTCTAACGCTTGTTCGATCTCGGCCAGCACCCCTTCGGTCAAACCATTGTTGCCAAGCATAACGACCGGCTTGAGCGGATGTGCCAGACCTTTCAGGTGCTGTTTTTGTTTAGTACTAAGATTCATCGTATATTTTGCTTACGTTGGGATTGAAAACGGGTCATTCTACCGCCATCTCCCTTATATCACCAAATCGCTGCGTGGAATTTTACGTTGCTGTATATGATGAACCCAGACGGAATGTTAAATGACAGGTAAAAAGCGTTCTGCCAGCTCGAGCCGCTGGCTTCAGGAACACTTTAGCGATAAATATGTTCAAGAGGCACAGAAAAAGGGGTTACGTTCCCGTGCCTGGTTTAAACTTGATGAAATACAGCAAAGTGACAAACTTTTTAAGCCGGGAATGACGGTAGTCGATCTCGGTGCGGCACCTGGCGGTTGGTCTCAATACGCCGTGACGCAAATCTGTGGGACAGGACGTATCATCGCTTGCGATCTTTTGCCTATGGATCCAATCGTTGGTGTGGACTTCCTTCAGGGCGATTTTCGTGATGAATTAGTCCTGAAAGCGTTACTGGATCGCGTCGGCGACAGCAAAGTTCAGGTTGTTATGTCCGATATGGCACCGAATATGAGTGGTACGCCGGCGGTTGATATTCCCCGCTCAATGTATCTGGTTGAACTGGCGCTGGGCATGTGTAGAGATGTGCTGGCACCAGGCGGTAGTTTTTTAGTGAAAGTGTTTCAGGGCGAAGGATTTGATGAGTATCTTCGAGAAATTCGCTCCCTGTTTACGAAAGTGAAAGTTCGTAAGCCGGACTCTTCCCGTGCCCGTTCACGAGAAGTGTACATTGTAGCGACCGGGCGAAAACTATAGTAACCTGACGCTGTTTTTAACACAGTTGTAATATGAGGTTAATCCCTTGAGTGACATGGCGAAAAACCTAATACTCTGGCTGGTCATTGCCGTCGTGCTGATGTCAGTATTCCAGAGCTTTGGGCCCAGCGAGTCTAATGGCCGTAAGGTGGATTACTCTACCTTCCTGCAAGAGGTCAATCAGGACCAGGTTCGCGAAGCGCGTATCAACGGACGTGAGATCAACGTTACCAAGAAAGATAGTAACCGTTACACGACTTACATCCCGGTGAACGATCCGAAACTGCTTGATAACCTTTTGACTAAAAACGTCAAAGTGGTGGGAGAGCCGCCGGAAGAGCCTAGCCTGCTGGCTTCAATCTTTATTTCCTGGTTCCCGATGCTGTTGCTGATTGGGGTCTGGATATTCTTTATGCGCCAGATGCAGGGCGGGGGTGGCAAAGGCGCCATGTCGTTCGGCAAGAGCAAGGCGCGTATGCTCACCGAAGATCAGATTAAAACCACTTTTGCTGACGTCGCAGGTTGCGATGAAGCAAAAGAAGAAGTCGGTGAGCTGGTTGAGTATCTCCGTGAGCCAAGCCGCTTCCAGAAGCTGGGAGGTAAAATCCCGAAAGGCGTTCTGATGGTGGGGCCTCCGGGTACCGGTAAAACGCTGCTGGCGAAAGCTATCGCCGGTGAAGCCAAAGTGCCGTTCTTTACCATTTCCGGTTCTGACTTTGTAGAAATGTTTGTCGGTGTCGGCGCATCTCGTGTGCGTGACATGTTCGAACAAGCCAAGAAAGCCGCACCGTGCATCATCTTCATCGATGAAATTGACGCCGTAGGCCGCCAGCGTGGCGCAGGTCTGGGCGGTGGTCATGATGAACGTGAGCAGACGCTGAACCAGATGCTGGTTGAGATGGATGGTTTCGAAGGCAATGAAGGCATTATCGTCATTGCGGCAACTAACCGTCCGGACGTACTTGACCCGGCACTGCTGCGTCCAGGTCGTTTCGACCGTCAGGTTGTGGTTGGGCTGCCGGATGTTCGCGGCCGTGAACAGATCCTGAAAGTGCATATGCGCCGTGTGCCGCTGTCTCCGGACATCGATGCTGCGATCATTGCACGTGGTACGCCTGGCTTCTCGGGTGCCGATCTTGCAAACCTGGTGAACGAAGCGGCATTGTTTGCTGCCCGCGGTAACAAGCGCGTCGTCTCTATGGTTGAGTTCGAGAAAGCGAAAGACAAGATCATGATGGGTGCGGAACGTCGCTCCATGGTGATGACGGAAGCGCAGAAAGAATCGACGGCCTATCATGAAGCAGGTCATGCGATTATTGGTCGCCTGGTGCCGGCGCATGATCCGGTGCACAAAGTGACGATTATTCCGCGTGGTCGTGCTCTGGGTGTCACCTTCTTCCTGCCGGAAGGCGATGCCATCAGCGCCAGCCGCCAGAAACTCGAAAGTCAGATTTCCACCCTTTACGGCGGTCGTCTGGCAGAAGAGATCATTTACGGTGTTGAACATGTTTCAACAGGTGCGTCGAACGATATTAAAGTCGCGACCAACGTGGCACGTAACATGGTGACTCAATGGGGCTTCTCCGACAAACTTGGTCCGCTGCTGTATGCGGAAGAAGAAGGTGAAGTATTCCTCGGTCGTAGCGTTGCGAAAGCGAAGCATATGTCCGATGAAACGGCGCGTATCATCGATCAGGAAGTGAAAGCCCTGATTGAACGTAACTACGACCGCGCTCGCCATATCCTGGGTGAGAACATGGACATCCTTCACGCGATGAAAGACGCGCTGATGAAGTATGAAACCATTGATGCTCCTCAGATTGACGATCTGATGGCTCGTCGCGACGTGCGTCCACCTGCAGGTTGGGAAGATCCAGGTACAAGCAATTCTGACAACAGTGGTACCCCTCGCGCGCCGCGCCCGGTCGATGAACCAGGCACGCCGAATGCGGGTAATACCATGTCAGAGCAACTGGGCGATAAATAAGTTACCCGTTGTTGATGTCAGGTTCTTCTGCTGAAACCCTGGGGCGTATGCTCCGGGGTTTTTCTTTATTGGCTTATGGTAAAAATCAGGTTCACTCATGAAACTTCATGCCCAGGGCAGCATTCTCGATCTTTCACATCCTCACGTAATGGGGATCCTCAACGTCACACCGGATTCCTTTTCCGATGGCGGGACACATAACACGCTGATTGATGCGGTTAAGCACGCCAACCTGATGATCAATGCCGGTGCGACCATTGTTGATATTGGTGGCGAATCTACCCGTCCGGGTGCGGCAGACGTGAGTGTGGAAGAGGAACTGGCGCGCGTTATCCCGGTTGTGGAGGCGATTGCTCAGCGTTTTGAAGTCTGGATTTCGGTGGATACCTCTAAACCTGAAGTGATTCGTGAATCAGCCAGAGTCGGGGCGCACATTATTAACGATATCCGCTCATTAACTGAGCCTGGCGCGCTGGAGGCTGCCGCAGCGACGGGTTTACCGGTGTGCCTGATGCATATGCAGGGTCAGCCAAAAACCATGCAGGAAGCTCCGCGCTATGACGATGTATTCGCTGATGTGAATCGCTACTTTATTGACCAGATTGCCAGATGTGAACGTGCCGGGATCGCAAAAGACAAATTGTTGCTCGACCCAGGATTTGGTTTCGGTAAGAATCTCTCCCACAATTATGCGTTACTTGCGCGGCTGGCTGAATTCCACCACTTTGATCTTCCGTTGCTGGTCGGAATGTCGCGTAAATCGATGGTGGGCCAGTTGCTGAACGTAGGGCCGACGGAAAGGCTAAGTGGCAGCCTGGCCTGTGCCGTGATTGCGGCGATGCAGGGTGCGCATATTATTCGGGTTCATGATGTGAAAGAGACGGTAGAAGCCATGCGGGTGGTTGAAGCCACATTGTCAGCGAAGGAAAAGAAACGCTATGAGTAATCGTAAATATTTTGGTACCGATGGCATCCGTGGTCGCGTTGGCGACGCGCCTATCACTCCTGATTTTGTCTTAAAGCTGGGCTGGGCGGCGGGTAAAGTCCTGGCCCGTCATGGTTCACGAAAAATCATCATCGGCAAGGATACCCGCATTTCAGGCTATATGCTTGAATCTGCATTAGAGGCTGGTCTGGCTGCCGCTGGTCTTTCCGCTTCCTTCACCGGCCCGATGCCGACCCCTGCGGTGGCTTACCTTACTCGTACGTTTCGCGCGGAAGCCGGCATTGTCATTTCAGCCTCTCATAACCCTTTCTATGACAATGGCATCAAATTCTTTTCCATCGACGGTACAAAGCTGCCGGACGCCGTAGAAGAGGCGATTGAAGCCGAAATGGAGAAAGAGCTGACCTGTGTTGATTCCGCTGAACTGGGTAAAGCCAGTCGCATTGTTGACGCTGCCGGTCGCTATATTGAATTTTGCAAAGCCACTTTCCCTAATGAACTGAGCCTGAATACGCTTAAAATCGTTGTCGATTGTGCCAACGGGGCGACTTACCATATTGCGCCGAGCGTATTCCGCGAACTGGGGGCGAAGGTTATCGCCATGGGATGTGAGCCTGATGGTGTCAACATCAATGCCGAAGTTGGGGCGACCGATGTACGTGCTTTGCAGGCACGGGTTCTGGCAGAAAAGGCCGATATTGGTATTGCCTTCGATGGTGATGGCGACCGGGTGATCATGGTTGACCATGAAGGCAATAAAGTCGATGGTGACCAGATCCTGTACATTATCGCCCGTGAGAGTCTGCGCCAGGGGCAGCTGCGTGGTGGCGCCGTCGGGACGTTGATGAGCAATATGGGGCTGGAACTGGCGCTTAAACAGCTCGGTATTCCTTTCACTCGTGCAAAAGTCGGCGATCGTTATGTGATGGAAAAAATGCAGGAGAAAGGCTGGCGCATTGGCGGCGAGAACTCCGGGCATGTCATCCTGCTTGATAAAACGACCACTGGTGATGGCATTGTCGCTGGTTTGCAGATCGTCGCGGCGATGGTACGTAATCACATGACGCTTCACGATCTGTGTAGCGGCATGAAAATGTTCCCTCAGGTGCTGGTGAATGTTCATTTCACGGCAGGCAGCAGCGATCCGCTCGAAGAAGAGTCCGTTAAGGCGGTAACCGCAGAAGTTGAAGCGGCACTGGGGAACCGTGGCCGTGTTCTGTTGCGTAAGTCAGGTACTGAACCGCTCATCCGCGTGATGGTGGAAGGTGAAGACGAAGCACAGGTTATTGATTTTGTTACACGCATTGCCGATGCCGTTAAAGCGGTGTGATGGCCAGTTCGTGCTCAAAAAAGCGGCTTTTGCCGCTTTTTTATTGTTCTAGTTTTCTGTTTTTGCTGTTTTTTTCCGCACTTGATACAATGCGCTTAAATTGCCCTTGCGAAGGTCATTCGCTTTGGTTAGTATTCACACCCGCTTCTGGTGGGAATAAATAACAGCCCCGCTTTTATTGGTTTGAAGCTCTGAGATGCGGCAACACCGCAAGGAACAGGTTGATTATGTACGAAGCTCTTTTAGTTGTTTTCCTTATTGTGGCAATAAGCCTGGTTGGTTTGATCATGCTGCAACAAGGTAAAGGCGCTGACATGGGAGCCTCATTTGGTGCAGGCGCTTCTGGTACTCTGTTTGGTTCAAGTGGTTCTGGTAACTTCATGACCCGTACAACAGGTATCCTTGGTACGCTGTTCTTCATCATCAGCCTGGTATTGGGTAATATCAATGCCAACAAAACCAATAAAGGAAGCGAATGGGAAACGCTGAATGCTCCGGTTAAAGCCGAGCAAACTCAGCCAGCAGCACCGGTACAACCGGGCAGCGATATCCCTAAATAAGAAGTAGTCGTACCGAGGTGGTGGAATTGGTAGACACGCTACCTTGAGGTGGTAGTGCCCTAACGGGCTTGTGGGTTCGAGTCCCATCCTCGGTACCAATATTCCGAAAAAAAGACGCTGAAAAGCGTCTTTTTTTTCGTCTGTCATCAGGCGTTGCCAGAACAGACTTCTGGATATCGTCATGGCGATTTATGCCTGATACCTCCGCATAAGAGCATAAAAAAAGCCGCTTTCGCGGCTTTCTTCAGTACGGCACATCAGATTACTTCGCTTTATTTTCCAGGCTTTCAACCTGCGGCAAGCCTGCCGCCGAAGAGGATGACAGCAGACCGGACTGAACATAACCAAAGAGTTTCTCACGGGTATCAGTGATATCCAGGTTACGCATGGTCAACTGGCCGATACGGTCGTCAGGAGAGAAGACTGACTCACCTTTTTCCATGGTCAGACGTTCTGCTTTATAGGTCAGATTGTCGGAAACGGTATTGAGAATGGAGTAGTCATTGCCACGACGCAGCTCCAGTGTCACTTCGCCGGTAATGGCACTTGCGACCCAGCGTTGCAGCGCATCACGCAGCATCAGCGCCTGAGAATCAAACCAGCGACCCTGATACAGCAGGCGGCCCAGTTGGCGGCCATGCGCATGATATTGCTCAATCGTATCTTCGTTATGGATACCGGTCAGCAGGCGCTCATAGGCAATATGCAGCAGCGCCATACCCGGGGCTTCGTAGATACCACGGCTTTTCGCTTCGATAATACGGTTTTCAATCTGATCGCTCATACCCAGACCGTGACGACCACCGATGCGGTTCGCTTCCATCATCAGCTCAACATCATCGCTGAAGGTCTGGCCATTGAGGGCAACAGGATGACCCTGTTCGAAGCGGATGGTGACTTCTTCTGCCGGGATCTTCACACTCTCATCCCAGAATTTCACGCCCATGATCGGGTTAACGATTTTGACGCTGGAATTCAGGAACTCTAAATCCTTCGCTTCATGGGTCGCACCAAGCATGTTTGAGTCAGTGGAATAGGCTTTTTCGACCGACATTTTGTAGTCGAAACCACACTCAATCATAAATTCAGACATTTCCTGACGACCACCGAGCTCATCAATAAAGTCGGTATCCAGCCAGGGTTTATAGATTTTGAGCTCGGCATTGGTCAGCAGACCATAACGGTAGAAACGCTCAATATCATTGCCTTTATAGGTACTGCCATCGCCCCAAATGTTTACGCCATCTTCTTTCATGGCGGCAACGAGCATGGTGCCGGTGACAGCGCGCCCCAGTGGGGTGGTGTTAAAGTAGGTCAGTCCACCAGTTGTATTGTGAAAAGCGCCACACTGGATAGCGGCGATCCCTTCGGCAACTAACTGCTTACGGCAGTCAATCAGGCGGGCATTCTCCGCGCCATATTCCTTAGCACGACGAGGAATTTCGTCATAATCGTCTTCGTCTGGCTGGCCCAGATTTGCAGTATACGCGTAAGGAACGGCACCTTTTTTGCGCATCCACAGCAGCGCCGCGCTGGTATCCAGTCCGCCGGAGAAAGCGATACCAATACGTTGACCTACCGGAAGATGCTTGAGAATCGTCGTCATAAAATAAATCCCTGCTTGATAAACCTATGGTGAGAGACTTAACAGCCACGCCATGATGTTTTTAAACCATACACCGAAGAAAATAGAGTGAATGATTATGCAAAATAAATGAGTTTTCATTTAAACATCTTTTCGCGATGACCGGAAGAGAAGAGTGCTATTTTCGTTGCCAAAATGGCGCTGAATGCCGATAAGCTGCAAGAAAAACTTTTGGCCCGGTTAATATAAAGCCATGCGCATAAAATGCAAAGTGAGCGCAGTTGACAGTAACTTATGTTTATCAATATAATGTCGGCAGATTTTACGTCCCGTCTTCGGTACCAAATCCCAGCATTATTTGCAAATCTACCGTTAAACGAGTAGAATTTGCCACGTTTCAGGCGCGGGGTGGAGCAGCCTGGTAGCTCGTCGGGCTCATAACCCGAAGGTCGTCGGTTCAAATCCGGCCCCCGCAACCACTTTCCCGAAGTGTTCTTTTTCAAATATACTATGAAGACTTAATGCCTTCGTCGCTGGATTTGAAAAAAATACTCCCGGAAGGTTCTCCAGGCCGCAGTTGCGGCTTTAGGGTTCAGTTATTTAAAGCCCCGATTTATCGGGGTTTTTTGTTATCTGACTACGGAATAACTGGGCTTTATGCCCTTTTTTTATGTCTTGGGGGTGGGCTTGTCCACATTAGAGCAAAAATTAACAGAGATGATCACTGCACCAGTCGAAGCACTGGGCTATGAACTGGTTGGCATTGAATTTGTGCGTAGTCGCACATCTACGCTGCGCATCTATATTGATAGTGAAAATGGCATCACTGTTGAAGATTGTGCTGATGTTAGCCACCAGGTCAGTGCGGTGATGGATGTCGAAGATCCCATCACGGTCGCTTACAACCTTGAAGTCTCTTCACCAGGTCTTGAGCGTCCATTATTTACGGCGGAACACTACGAACGTTTTACGGGCGACGAAGTGACACTGGTCCTGCGTATGGCGGTGCAGAACCGTCGTAAATGGCAGGGCATTATCAAAGGTGTCGATGGCGAGATGATCACCGTTACGGTCGAAGGTAAAGATGAAGTGTTCGCATTGAGCAACATTCAGAAAGCGAACCTGGTCCCCCACTTTTAACAGTCTGGATTGAGGTGAAAGGCCCCCGATGAACAAAGAAATTTTGGCTGTTGTTGAAGCTGTTTCTAACGAGAAAGCGCTGCCGCGTGAAAAAATCTTCGAAGCGCTGGAAAGTGCTCTGGCTACAGCAACCAAGAAAAAATACGAGCAAGAAATCGATGTCCGCGTCAGCATTGACCGTAAAAGCGGCGATTTCGATACGTTCCGTCGTTGGGTTATTGTCGAAGAAGTAACCCAGCCAACCAAAGAAATTACCCTTGAAGCCGCCCGTTTTGAAGACGAGAGCTTCGACGTGGGTGGATATGTTGAAGACCAGATTGAATCGGTAACCTTTGACCGTATTACGACGCAAACGGCAAAACAGGTTATCGTTCAGAAGGTTCGCGAAGCTGAACGTGCGATGGTTGTTGACCAGTTCCGCGGTCAGGAAGGCGAAATCATCACCGGTGTAGTGAAAAAGGTGAATCGCGATAACATTTCTCTCGAAATTAAATCGGAAGGAATGGCGGCTTCTGCTGAAGCGGTGATTTTGCGTGAAGATATGCTGCCGCGCGAAAACTTCCGTCCAGGCGATCGTATCCGTGGCGTTTTATATGAAGTTCGCCCGGAAGCGCGTGGCGCTCAGTTATTTGTCACCCGTTCCAAACCTGAAATGCTGATCGAGCTGTTCCGCATTGAGGTACCGGAAATTGGCGAAGAAGTGATTGAGATTAAAGCCGCTGCCCGCGATCCTGGCTCCCGTGCAAAAATTGCAGTAAAAACCAACGACAAACGTATCGACCCTGTCGGCGCTTGCGTAGGTATGCGTGGTGCACGTGTTCAGGCAGTGTCAACCGAACTCGGCGGTGAGCGTATCGATATTATCCTGTGGGATGATAACCCGGCGCAGTTTGTCATCAATGCGATGGCGCCAGCTGATGTTGCCTCTATCGTGGTTGATGAAGACAAGCACACCATGGATATTGCAGTTGAAGCCGGTAATCTGGCTCAGGCAATTGGACGTAACGGTCAGAACGTCCGCCTGGCATCGCAACTGAGCGGTTGGGAACTCAACGTAATGACCGTTGATGACCTGCAAGCCAAGCACCAGGCTGAAGCGCATGCAGCCATTGACACCTTCACTAAGTATCTCGATATCGATGAAGATTTCGCGACGGTGCTGGTTGAAGAAGGTTTTGCAACGCTTGAAGAACTGGCCTATGTGCCAATGAAAGAGCTGTTAGAAATCGACGGTCTTGATGAAGCAACCGTTGAAGCGCTGCGCGAGCGTGCCAAAAACGCACTGACCACTCTGGCACTGGCCCAGGAAGAAAGCCTTGGTGATAACAAACCAGCCGACGATCTGCTGAATCTGGAAGGTCTGGATCGCGAAATGGCATTCAAACTGGCTGCCCGTGGTGTTTGTACGCTGGAAGATCTCGCCGAACAGGGCATTGATGATCTGGCTGATATTGAAGGGTTGAACGACGAAAAAGCCGGTGAGCTGATCATGGCAGCCCGTAATATTTGCTGGTTCGGTGACGAAGCGTAATAAACTGTAGCAGGAAGGAACAGCATGACAGATGTAACCGTAAAAACGCTGGCCGCAGAGATACAGACCTCCGTGGATCGCCTGGTACAGCAATTTGCTGACGCAGGGATCCCGAAGTCTGCTAACGACTCTGTGTCCGCGCAAGAGAAGCAAACTTTACTGGCGCACCTGAACCGTGAAAATGGTTCTGCGCCGGATAAGTTGACATTGCAGCGTAAAACGCGCAGTACTCTCAATATTCCTGGTACCGGTGGAAAAAGTAAATCGGTACAAATCGAAGTCCGCAAGACACGCACCTTTGTAAAACGCGATCCGCAAGAGGCAGAACGCCTGGCCGCGGAAGAGCAAGCGCAGCGTGAAGCGGAAGAGCAAGCCCATCGTGAAGCAGAAGAAGCTGCGAAACGCGAGGCGCAACAAAAAGCTGAACGTGAGGCCGCAGAACAAGCGAAACGTGAATCTGCTGAGAAAGCGAAACGTGAAGTTGCGGAAAAAGACAAAGTGAGCAATCAACAAACCGACGATATGACCAAAACCGCCCATGCTGAAAAAGCCCGCCGTGAAGCTGAAACTGCCGAGCTGAAGCGTAAATCCGAAGAAGAAGCACGCCGTAAGCTGGAAGAAGAAGCGCGCCGTGTTGCTGAAGATGCACGCCGTATGGCTGAAGAAAACGCTGGTGCTTGGGCTGAGCAAGAGAAAGTGGAAGAAGATAAGAGCGATTATCATGTCACCACCTCTCAACACGCCCGCCAGGCTGAAGACGAAAACGACCGTGAAGTTGAAGGCGGCCGTGGACGTACGCGTACCAGTAAAGCAGCGCGTCCGGCTAAAAAAGGCAACAAGCATGCCGAGTCGAAAGCCGATCGTGAAGAAGCCCGTGCTGCCGTTCGTGGCGGTAAAGGCGGCAAGCGTAAAGGCTCTTCTCTGCAACAGAGCTTCCAGAAACCTGTTCAGGCAGTTAACCGTGACGTTGTGATTGGCGAGACCATCACCGTGGGTGAACTGGCGAACAAAATGGCGGTTAAAGGTTCTCAGGTCATCAAAGCGATGATGAAACTGGGTGCCATGGCCACCATCAACCAGGTTATCGATCAGGAAACTGCTCAGTTAGTCGCTGAAGAAATGGGTCACAAAGTTACCCTGCGCCGTGAAAACGAGCTGGAAGAAGCGGTAATGAGCGACCGTGATACAGGTGCTGCGGCAGAAGCTCGTGCGCCTGTTGTCACCATCATGGGTCACGTTGACCACGGTAAAACCTCGCTGCTTGACTACATTCGTTCCACGAAAGTGGCCTCCGGCGAAGCAGGCGGCATTACCCAGCACATTGGTGCGTACCACGTTGAAACTGACAACGGTATGATCACCTTCCTGGATACCCCGGGTCACGCCGCGTTTACTTCCATGCGTGCTCGTGGTGCGCAGGCGACGGATATCGTTGTTCTGGTTGTTGCTGCTGACGATGGCGTGATGCCGCAGACTATTGAAGCAATCCAGCACGCCAAAGCGGCACAGGTGCCGGTTGTGGTTGCGGTGAACAAAATTGATAAGCCGGAAGCCGATCCGGATCGCGTTAAGCAGGAACTCTCCCAGTACGGCATCATGCCGGAAGCGTGGGGCGGCGAAAGCCAGTTCGTTCACGTATCAGCGAAAGCCGGTACCGGTATCGACGAGCTGCTGGATGCCATTCTGTTGCAGGCTGAAGTACTTGAACTCAAAGCTATCCGTAACGGCATGGCAAGCGGTGCGGTAATCGAATCCTTCCTCGATAAAGGTCGTGGCCCGGTTGCTACCGTTCTGGTTCGTGAAGGTACCCTGCACAAAGGCGATATAGTTCTGTGCGGCTTTGAATATGGCCGTGTTCGCGCCATGCGTGATGAGCTGGGTCGTGAAGTTACCGAAGCGGGTCCGTCTATTCCGGTCGAAATCCTCGGTCTGTCCGGTGTTCCGGCTGCGGGTGATGAAGCTACTGTTGTCCGTGACGAGAAGAAAGCACGTGAAGTTGCGCTGTATCGTCAGGGCAAATTCCGCGAAGTTAAACTGGCTCGCCAGCAGAAATCTAAACTTGAGAACATGTTCGCTAACATGACTGAAGGCGAAGTTCACGAAGTGAACGTGGTGCTGAAAGCGGACGTTCAGGGTTCTGTGGAAGCGATCAGCGATTCTCTGCTGAAACTCTCTACCGACGAAGTGAAAGTCAGAATCATTGGTTCCGGCGTCGGTGGTATTACTGAGACTGATGCAACCCTGGCTGCTGCCTCGAACGCCATCCTGGTTGGCTTCAACGTTCGTGCCGACGCTTCTGCGCGTCGTGTGATTGACGCTGAAAGTCTGGATCTGCGTTACTACTCCGTCATCTACCATCTGATCGACGAAGTGAAAGCGGCGATGAGCGGTAAACTGTCTCCGGAACTGAAACAGCAGATCATTGGTCTGGCCGAAGTTCGTGATGTGTTCAAATCACCGAAATTTGGCGCCATCGCGGGCTGTATGGTTACCGAAGGGACGATCAAACGTCACAACCCAATCCGTGTTCTGCGTGACAACGTGGTTATCTACGAAGGCGAGCTGGAGTCCCTGCGCCGCTTCAAAGATGACGTTAACGAAGTCCGTAACGGTATGGAATGTGGTATCGGCGTTAAGAACTACAACGATGTTCGCGTTGGCGATATGATCGAAGTGTTCGAGATTATCGAGATCCAACGTAGCATCGATTAATCCACCGCATCTTTTGGGCTGCGGCTCAAAATCTGAAGTGGAAAATGAGTAGGCCGGGTAAGCGGAGCGCCACCCGGCAAGAAATTTAAAAAGGGGCTTTTGGCCCCTTTTTTGTCTTTATTCTGGAGAATTTATTATGGCGAAAGAATTCGGTCGCCCGCAGCGCGTGTCACAGGAACTGCAAAAAGAAATTGCCATTATCCTGCAGCGCGAAATCAAAGATCCGCGTTTGGGCATGATGACCACCGTTTCCGGTGTCGAAGTTTCCCGCGATCTGGCGTATGCCAAAGTATTTGTTACCTTCCTGAACGACCAGGATGAAGCCTCAGTGAAAGCGGGCATTCGTGCGTTACAGGATGCTTCCGGGTTTATCCGTACCTTAGTGGGCAAAGCGATGCGCCTGCGTATTGTGCCGGAACTGACATTCTTCTACGACAACTCCCTGGTTGAAGGCATGCGTATGTCGAACCTGGTGACCAGCGTCGTGAAGCACGATGATGAGCGTCGTGTGAATCCGGATGAAAGCGGCGATAACAAGGAGGGCTGATGAGTCGTCCTCGTCGTCGTGGCCGTGATGTGCATGGCGTATTGTTGCTGGATAAACCGCAAGGTGCCTCCAGCAATGATGTGCTGCAAAAAGTGAAGCGTCTCTTCAATGCCAACCGCGCCGGGCATACGGGTGCGCTGGATCCGCTGGCAACCGGTATGCTCCCCATTTGTTTGGGTGAGGCGACCAAGTTTTCCCAGTATTTACTGGATTCAGATAAGCGTTACCGTGTGATTGCCCGACTCGGGCAGCGTACCGATACTTCTGATGCCGATGGCCAGATTGTCGACGAACGCCCGGTCACATTTAGTGCAGAGCAACTTGCTGTCGCACTGGATAGCTTTCGGGGCGACACCTCGCAGATACCTTCTATGTATTCCGCCCTCAAGTACCAGGGTAAAAAACTGTACGAGTATGCCCGACAGGGGATTGACGTCCCGCGTGAGGCCCGACCTATTACGGTTTACGAACTGCTGTTTATTCGCCATGAAGGTAATGAGCTCGAACTGGAAATCCACTGCTCGAAAGGCACCTATATTCGCACCATCATTGATGATCTGGGTGAGAAGCTAGGCTGTGGCGCGCACGTGATTTTCCTGCGTCGTCTGGCGGTAAGCAAATACCCGGCCAGTCGTATGGTGACGCTTGAACAGTTGCAGGCATTAGCTGAGCAGGCTGCATCACAGGATATTCCGCCAGCAGAATTACTGGATCCGCTATTGATGCCAATGGACAGTCCGGCTGCGGACTACCCGGTCGTTAATATCACCTCTGTCGTGGCCGCGTACTTTAAAAATGGTCAACCGGTGAGAACTGAAGTTACCTCATTAGAGGGACTGGTGCGGGTGACAGAAGGCGATGATGCCGTGTTTATCGGCATGGGGGAAATGGGAGATGACGGGCGACTGGCACCGCGTCGTCTGGTGGTTGAATACCCGCCGGCCTAAGCCTCACCTTGCGATAAGCACACACTACGAGTAGAATATCGCCGCTCAATGCCGGGGTAATTGTTTAACAATGTCCGGGCATTGCACCTGGGTTGCTGAATTAGAGATCGGCACCCTTTCTTTTTTTTATCACTGGAGTTCAAAATGTCTCTAAGCGTTGAAGCTAAAGCAAAAATCGTTTCCGAGTTTGGTCGTGGCGAAAATGACAGCGGTTCTACCGAAGTTCAGGTTGCCCTGCTGACTGCTCAGATCAACCACCTGCAAGGTCACTTTGCAGAGCACAAAAAAGATCACCACAGCCGTCGTGGTCTGCTGCGCATGGTTTCTCAGCGTCGTAAACTGCTCGACTACCTGAAACGTAAAGATGTTGCACGCTACACTGCGCTGATCGAGCGTCTGGGTCTGCGTCGCTAAGTCTGGCGAGTTTCATAGAAAGGGGCCGTAAGGCCCCTTTTTTCAACCAGACGGCAGCAATTAACGGTACAATAATGTATTGTTACTAAGAATGATCTTCGTTGCAGAGGTTCGCGCGGCTAATGAGAGGCTTTACCCGAAGAGCACGGGTTAGGGTTGTCATTAGTCGCGAGGATGCATAGAGGATCGGGTTTAAACGACAGCATGCCAGGGGTGTGCTGTCATTCATTAAGAAAGGATAATACTTTGCTTAATCCGATCGTTCGTAAGTTCCAGTACGGGCAACATACTGTCACGCTGGAAACCGGCATGATGGCGCGTCAGGCCACTGCTGCCGTTATGGTTAGCATGGATGACACTGCAGTGTTCGTGACCGTTGTTGGCCAGAAAAAAGCAAAACCAGGTCAGGACTTTTTCCCTCTGACCGTTAACTATCAGGAGCGTACCTACGCTGCTGGTAAAATCCCGGGTGGTTTCTTCCGTCGTGAAGGCCGTCCAAGCGAAGGCGAAACCCTGATTGCGCGTCTGATTGACCGCCCGGTGCGCCCGCTGTTCCCTGAAGGCTTCGTTAACGAAGTTCAGGTTATCGCCACCGTTGTTTCCGTTAACCCGCAGGTTAACCCGGACATCGTTGCGATGATCGGTGCATCCGCCGCACTGTCCCTGTCTGGCATTCCTTTCAATGGCCCAATTGGTGCTGCGCGCGTCGGTTACATCAACGACCAGTACGTGCTGAACCCGACTCAGGAAGAGCTGAAAGAAAGTAAGCTGGACCTAGTTGTTGCGGGTACTGAAGGTGCCGTGCTGATGGTTGAATCCGAAGCTGAACTGCTGAGCGAAGACCAGATGCTGGGCGCAGTCGTCTTCGGCCATGATCAACAGCAGGTTGTTATCCAGAACATCAACGACCTGGTGAAAGAAGCCGGTAAACCACGTTGGGACTGGCAGCCGGAAGCCGCTAACGACGCGCTGAATGCTCGTGTTGCTGCCCTGGCAGAATCTCGTCTGAGCGATGCTTACCGCGTAACCGACAAACAAGAGCGTTATGCTCTGGTTGACGTGATCAAGTCTGAGACCGTTGCTGCTCTGCTGGCGGAAGAAGAGACCCTGGACGCTAACGAACTGGGCGACATTCTGCACGCTATCGAGAAAAACGTCGTTCGTAGCCGCGTACTGGCTGGCGAACCGCGTATCGATGGTCGCGAAAAAGACATGATCCGTGGTCTGGACGTGCGCACTGGCGTACTGCCGCGTACTCACGGTTCCTCACTGTTCACCCGTGGCGAAACACAGGCGCTGGTTACCGCAACGCTGGGTACCGCACGTGACGCACAGAACATCGATGAACTGATGGGTGAGCGTACTGATTCGTTCCTGTTCCACTACAACTTCCCTCCGTACTCTGTAGGGGAAACCGGTATGGTGGGTTCACCAAAACGTCGTGAAATTGGTCACGGTCGTCTGGCGAAACGCGGCGTGCTGGCAGTGATGCCGGATGCGGACAAATTCCCGTACACCGTACGTGTGGTGTCCGAGATTACTGAATCCAACGGTTCTTCTTCCATGGCTTCCGTCTGTGGTGCTTCTCTGGCGCTGATGGATGCAGGTGTGCCGATCAAAGCCGCTGTTGCTGGTATTGCAATGGGCCTGGTGAAAGAAGGCGAAAACTTTGTTGTTCTGTCTGATATTCTGGGCGATGAAGATCACCTGGGCGATATGGACTTTAAAGTTGCCGGTAGCCGTGAAGGTATCTCTGCGTTGCAGATGGATATCAAAATCGAAGGTATCACCAAAGAGATCATGCAGGTTGCTCTGAACCAGGCTAAAGGTGCGCGTCTGCACATCCTGGGTGTGATGGAACAAGCGATCAACGCACCGCGCGGCGACATCTCTCAGTTCGCTCCGCGTATCCACACCATCAAGATCAATCCAGACAAGATCAAAGATGTTATCGGTAAGGGCGGTTCTGTTATCCGTGCACTGACCGAAGAAACCGGCACCACCATCGAAATCGAAGATGACGGTACCGTTAAGATTGCAGCGACTGACGGTGAAAAAGCGAAACATGCTATTCGTCGTATCGAAGAGATCACCGCTGAAATCGAAGTTGGCCGTATCTACGCGGGTAAAATCACCCGTATCGTTGACTTTGGCGCATTCGTTGCCATCGGCGGCGGTAAAGAAGGTCTGGTCCACATTTCTCAGATCGCTGACAAGCGTGTAGAGAAAGTGACTGACTATCTGCAAATGGGCCAGGAAGTGCCGGTGAAAGTTCTGGAAGTTGACCGCCAGGGCCGTATCCGTCTGAGCATTAAAGAAGCTACCGAACAGACTCAGCCTGCAACTGCGCCGGAAGCGCAACAAGCAGAGCAGGGCGAGTAAGGTTGTTTTTGCCCTCCGCTCTGGCGGAGGGCACATTATCGGGCAGGACGCCGTGTTTGCAGCCGGGGGACAGGACGTTCATCCAATTGTTGTCTTCGGGAGTGGGAAATGAAGTCTTTTTTGCGCTGGTGTTTTGTTGCGACAGCTCTAACGCTGGCAGGATGCAGCAACTCTGCCTGGCGTAAGAGCGAAGTCCTGGCGGTGCCATTGCAACCGACTTTGCAGCAAGAAGTGATTCTGGCACGCATGGAACAAATTCTTGCCAGTCGGGCTTTATCCGATGATGAACGCGCGCAGCTTTTATATGAGCGCGGAGTGTTGTATGATAGTCTCGGTCTGAGGGCACTGGCGCGGAATGATTTTTCACAAGCGCTGGCTATCCGACCCGATATGCCTGAGGTATTCAATTACTTAGGCATTTACTTAACGCAGGCAGGCAATTTTGATGCTGCCTATGAAGCGTTTGATTCTGTACTTGAGCTTGATCCAACTTACAACTACGCGCACTTAAATCGCGGTATCGCTTTGTATTACGGCGGTCGTGACAAGTTAGCGCAAGATGATCTGCTGGCGTTTTATCAAGACGATCCCAATGATCCTTTCCGTAGCCTGTGGCTTTATGTCGTTGAGCGTAAGCTTGATGAGAAGCAGGCCAGAGAAGCACTGTCTCAGCGCTTCGAAAAATCGGATAAAGAGCAATGGGGATGGAACATTGTCGAGTTCTACCTGGGCAACATTAACGAAGCAACGTTAATGGATCGCCTCAAGGCGAACGCAACGGATAACACCTCGCTCGCTGAGCATCTCAGTGAAACCAACTTCTATTTAGGTAAGTACTACCTAAGTCTGGGGGAAAAGGACAGCGCTACGGCACTGTTCAAATTAGCGGTTGCTAACAACGTACACAACTTCGTTGAGCACCGTTATGCATTGTTGGAATTATCGCTCTTGGGCCAGGAGCAAGACGACCTGGCAGAATCGGACCAGCAATAGCTGACGTACACATCAGCCCGTAATCTTTTGATTGCCATCATCTTAACTGGTGAGGGCGTTGTTGTTCGTCAATACACCTACTTTGAGCCGGTTCACACTTTTCAATGAAAATTGCAGATCAATTTCACGATGAGTTATGTAGACTGGCCGCCACTGACATTGAGGCACTTGTACTACATGGCTGAATTCGAAACCACTTTCTCCGATCTGGGGCTGAAAACCTCTATTCTTGAAGCCCTTAACGATCTCGGTTACGAAAAACCATCTCCGATCCAGGCGGAGTGCATTCCGCACCTGCTGTCTGGCCGTGATGTACTGGGCATGGCCCAGACGGGTAGCGGTAAAACCGCAGCTTTCTCGCTGCCGCTGCTGCACAACATTGACCCGGAACTGCGTGCACCGCAGATCCTTGTACTCGCTCCAACCCGTGAACTTGCTGTTCAGGTTGCAGAAGCGATGACTGATTTCTCTAAACACATGCATGGCGTAAACGTGGTAGCCCTTTACGGCGGCCAGCGTTACGACGTGCAGCTGCGCGCCCTGCGTCAGGGTCCACAAGTTGTTGTGGGTACCCCGGGTCGCCTGCTCGATCATTTAAAACGTGGCACGCTGAACCTGTCTGGCCTGAAAGGTCTGGTACTGGATGAAGCAGACGAAATGCTGCGTATGGGCTTTATCGAAGACGTTGAAACCATCATGGCGCAGATCCCGGCTGAACATCAGACCGCGCTGTTCTCTGCGACCATGCCGGAAGCGATTCGTCGCATTACCCGCCGCTTTATGAAAGAGCCGCAGGAAGTGCGCATTCAGTCCAGCGTCACAACTCGTCCGGACATCAGCCAGAGCTACTGGACGGTGTACGGCATGCGTAAAAACGAAGCGCTGGTGCGTTTCCTGGAAGCAGAAGATTTTGATGCGGCGATCATTTTCGTCCGTACTAAAAATGCCACCCTGGAAGTTGCTGAAGCACTGGAACGTAGCGGCTATAACAGCGCTGCGCTGAACGGCGATATGAACCAGGCCCTGCGTGAGCAGACTCTGGAGCGTCTGAAAGACGGTCGTCTGGATATCCTGATTGCAACCGACGTGGCAGCACGTGGTCTGGACGTTGAGCGTATCAGCCTGGTTGTTAACTATGACATCCCGATGGACTCTGAGTCCTACGTTCACCGTATCGGTCGTACCGGTCGTGCGGGTCGTGCGGGTCGTGCATTGCTGTTCGTTGAGAACCGCGAACGCCGTCTGCTGCGTAACATCGAACGCACCATGAAGCTGACGATTCCGGAAGTAGAACTGCCGAACGCAGAACTGCTGGGCAAACGCCGCCTGGAAAAATTTGCTGCCAAAGTTCAGCAGCAGCTGGAAAGCAGCGATCTGGATCAATACCGTGCTCTGCTGGCGAAAATCCAGCCATCTGCTGAAGGTGAAGAGCTGGATATCGAAACGCTGGCTGCCGCACTGTTGAAAATGGCTCAGGGCGAACGTGCGCTGATCGTTCCGGCCGATGCGCCAATGCGTCCTCGTCGTGAGTTCAAAGAGCGTGATGAGCGTTTCGAGCGTCGTGGCGACCGCAATGACCGTGGCCCGCGTGGCGACCGTCCTGAGCGTGGTGGTGAAGACCGTCCACGTCGTGAGCGTCGTGATGCTGGCGAAATGGAATTGTATCGTATCGAAGTGGGTCGTGATGATGGCGTTGAAGTGCGTCACATCGTGGGCGCTATTGCCAACGAAGGTGATATCAGCAGCCGTTACATCGGTAACATCAAGCTGTTTGGTACTCACTCCACCATCGAGCTGCCGAAAGGTATGCCGGGTGAAGTTCTTCAGCACTTTACCCGCACGCGTATTCTGAACAAGCCGATGAATATGCAACTGCTGGGTGATGCGCAGCCGCGTTCTGACCGTGGTGGCGAACGTCGTGGCGGCGGTGAGCGTCGTGAAGGCGGCCGTAACTTCGGTGGCGAACGTCGCGAAGGCGGCCGCGGTGAAGGCCGTAGCTTCAGCGGTGAGCGTCGTGCGCCACGCCGTGAAGATGGCAACACCGCAACGACCAGCCGTCGTCGCTTTGGTGATGCGTAATCACACGCTGATTTTTCTTTACACACTGTAAAGTAATAAATACAAACCCCGGTGGAAACATCGGGGTTTGTTTTATCTGTTATGTACTCTTGTACTGGTACAATGCTGCGGCATTTTAGCCTGACAGGAGAAAAGAAGTTTATGGCAACACTGGCGACCACAAAGGCAACACCTTCGTTGCTGGCGGGAGTGGTGATTATTGGCGGTACGGTCATTGGCGCGGGAATGTTTTCATTGCCGGTGGTTATGTCGGGTGCATGGTTTTTCTGGTCACTGGCGGCGTTAATTTTTACCTGGTTCTGTATGCTGCATTCCGGGTTAATGATCCTGGAAGCCAATCTCAACTATCGTATTGGCTCAAGCTTCGACACCATCACCAGAGATCTGCTGGGCAACGGCTGGAATGTGATTAACGGCCTCTCGATTGCCTTTGTGCTCTACATTCTGACCTACGCCTATATCTCTGCCAGCGGCTCTATCCTGCACCATACTTTTGCCCAACTGTCGTTCGATGTTGCGCCGCGGGTGGCCGGAGTGGCTTTCGCTCTGCTGGTGGCATTTATCGTCTGGCTTTCCACCCGGGCCGTCAGTCGAATGACGGCGATCGTACTCGGCGCCAAGATCATTACCTTCTTTCTGACTTTTGGCAGCCTGCTGGGGCACGTACAGCCAGCAACGCTGTTTAACGTCGCAGAAGCAAATACCGTCTATACGCCTTATCTGTTGATGACCTTGCCTTTTTGCCTGGCCTCTTTTGGTTATCACGGCAATGTGCCCAGTCTGATGAAGTTTTACGGCAAAGATCCGCGAACCATTACCCGCAGCCTGATCTACGGTACTCTGCTGGCGCTGGGGCTTTATACGGTATGGTTACTGGCAACGATGGGCAATATTCCGCGTCCGGCGTTTGTCGCCATCGCTGAGAAGGGCGGTAATATCGATGTGTTGGTACAGGCGTTGAGTAACGTCCTGAACAACCGCAGCCTGGATCTGCTGCTGGTGATTTTTTCTAACTTTGCGGTTGCCAGCACTTTCCTTGGCGTAACGCTGGGACTGTTTGACTATCTTGCCGACCTGTTTGGTTTTAATGACAGCGCAAACGGGCGCTTTAAAACGGCGCTACTGACCTTTCTGCCGCCAATGGCTGGCGGTTTACTCTGGCCGAATGGCTTTCTGTATGCGATTGGCTATGCGGGGCTTGCCGCCACCATCTGGGCGGCGATTGTTCCCGCTTTACTGGCAAGAGCATCGCGCAAGCGTTTTGGCAGCCCACTTTTTCGCGTCTGGGGCGGCACGCCGATGATTGTGCTGATCCTGTTGTTTGGTGTGGGCAATGCGCTGGTGCATATATTGTCGAGTTTTAATCTGTTACCGGTTTATCGGTAGAGAGGGCTGCCCTCTCCCGAATGATCTGAACCCCGAAACCTGGAATCCCAAACCAGTTTTCGGAGGTTCTTATGAAGTACACATTCGAGATTAAACTGTCCGCCGTCCAGGCGTATCTGGAAGGCGGTAACAGCCTCACATCTACCGCACGCCAGTTCGGCTGTCCCGAGCCCTCTCTTCGTGCCT